>JBFMAS010000209.1:0-2038 GCA_040755575.1 Thermodesulfobacteriota bacterium | reverse complement strand
CACGCCGAGCGCGACGTCGCCGCGGTGGGCAAAGCGTGCGAGCTTCATGGACCAGCACGTATAATTTATAAATTATTGAGTCAAGGGGCTCGTTCCGCTACCGTCGTGGCCATGGCGAAGGACGAGGCGGCGCTGCGCAGCGATCCCGGCGACCGGGTG
Organism: Thermodesulfobacteriota bacterium; assembly: GCA_040755575.1. Taxonomy (GTDB): domain Bacteria; phylum Desulfobacterota; class Binatia; order UBA12015; family UBA12015; genus DATCMB01. The sequence continues at coordinate 1,879 of JBFMAS010000209.1, read as the reverse complement.
GCCCCCGGCACGCGCGCCGACTGGGTCGACCGGCGCCTGCGCAGCGCGATCCTGTCGGGCGAGCTCGAGCCCGGCGAGCGGCTCGTCGCCGGTCCGCTCGCGCAGCGCTTCGCGGTCAGCGCCACCCCGCTGCGCGAGGCCATCCAGCGGCTCGCCGCCCGCGGCCTGGTCGAGATCGAGCCGCAGCGCGGCGCGCGGGTCGCGCCCGCCTCGCCGCGCGACGCCGAGGAGATCTACGAGCTGCGCGCGCTGCTCGACCCGCGCGCGCTCCGCGACTCGCTCGAGCACAGCGACGACGCCCACCGGGCCGCGATCGAGCTCGCCTACGAGGACATGGTGCGGCCCAAGGGCGGCGCCGACTTGGTCGAGCTGCTCGACCGCCACGCCGCGTTCCATGCGACCCTGCTCGCCCGCTGCCGCTCGCGCTGGCTGCTGCGCCTCACCGCGCTGCTCGCCGACCACTCGCAGCGCTACGCGATGCTGGCGACGCTCGCCGGCGCGCAGGCCGGCCACCACGACACCGTCGCCGAGCACGGCGCGCTGCGCGACGCCGCGCTCGCCGGCGACGTCGCGCGCGCCGTGACGCTGCTGCGCGAGCACCTCGAGCAGACCCTCGCCGGCCTGCGCGCCGTCGCCGGTCGCGAGGTCGCCGTCGTCCGGGCCGCAGCTCCACGCGACACCCGGCGCCGGACGTAGATCGGCAGCCGATCCCGACCGCTCGCGCGGCGATGCTCGACCGTCCGGCTCCCGCGTCGGCAGCATCGCGAGGGCCGTCGCCGCGACGGCCGCGGAGGCCCTCGATGCGCACACCCCTGCTGCACGATCGCGTGGTCCCACTCCTCGCCGCCCCGACGCTGGCCGCGGCCGGCGTGCTCGCGCCGCACGGCGGCGCCGGTCCCGTGCCGAAGGAGATCCGGCCGTCGCGCTGGGAGACGATCGACGGGCACGCGACCCCGCGCGTCGTCGACGTGGCCGGGCCGGACGACGCCTGGCGCACCGTCTACCGTCTGGACGACGTGCGCTACGACGTCGGGCTGTCGGACGCGGTGTTCAGCCTGTCGCGCCTGAACCGCGGCCGCTAGACGCGGCGACCGCAGTCGGACGACCGCGCGGTCCGCGCGCGCGGCGTAACCTCGGCGGCACGCCGATCGTGGTGCCGGTGAACGCACGCGCGCGGGCGCATCGAGCGCGCGGCGTCGAAAGGAGGCTCGCGCCATGGCCCGCATCACGGGAATATCGCCGCAGACGCGCAACCCGCTCCTGCGGCTCGTCTTCTGGTACGTCCGCCGCCGCTTCGGGCGCGACGTGCAGCCGCTCTCCGGCTACGCGACCAACCCGGCCGTGCTCGCGTCGACGATCGCGCTCGAGGTCGGCATGGAGCGGGCGCGGCGTCTCGACGGGCGGCTCAAGCAGCTCGCCGAGCTGCGGGCGGCGGCGCTCGTGGGCTGCGCGTTCTGCCTCGACATCGGCTCCGTGCTGGTGCGCCGCGCGGGCGTGACGGAGCGCCAGGTGCTCGAGCTCGACGAGTACCGCACGAGCGACGCCTTCTCGCCGCTCGAGAAGCTCGTGCTGTCGTATGCCGACCGCGTGACGGCGACCCCGGTCGAGATCGACGAGGACGAGTTCACGCGGCTGCGCGAGCAGCTCGACGAGGCGCAGATCGTCGAGCTCACGGCCGCGATCGCGCACGAGAACCTGCGCGCGCGGATCAACCATGCGCTCGGCTACGGCGCGGAGGGCTTCAGCGCGGGCGGCGTCTGCGCGCGGCCCGCAAGGCACCCGCGGCCGCGTCCCGCCGCCGCCGTGCACGGGGCGGCGTGAGGCCCGGGCTCGCGGTCAACCGACGGCGTGCGCCGGCACGCGCCGCAGCTTGCGCTCG
>JBFMAS010000208.1:0-16590 GCA_040755575.1 Thermodesulfobacteriota bacterium | reverse complement strand
CTCGAGATCACCGCGATCAGCTCCGCGGGCTCGACCGGCTTCGCGACGTGCGTCTGGAAGCCCGCGGACAGCGTGCGCAAGCGGTCCTCGTGACGCGCGAACGCGGTGAGCGCGACCGCGGGGATCCTGCCGCCGCGGTCGGGAGCGAGGTCGCGGACGCGGCGGATCAACCAGTAGCCGTCGCGCACCGGCATGCCGATGTCGGCGAGCAGCACGTCGGGCGTCCAGTCCGAGAGCTGCTTCAGACCTTCCAGGGCGGAGGTCGCCGTGCGCACCTGCGCGCGGCAGCGCTCGAGCACCGCACGGATCATCTCGAGCGTGTCCGGCTCGTCGTCGACCGCCATGACGCGCAGGCCGTCGAGCGAGATCCTGCCCGCTTCGTCCCCGCAGGCGACGCTCGCGTCGCGTGCGTCGTCGTCGATCCGCACGGGCAGCACGGGGAAGCTCACGGTGAAGATCGCGCCCTTGCCCTCGCCCTCGCTCTCGGCGCGCACCTCGCCGCCCTGCAGCTCGACCAGGTGGCGCACGATCGCGAGGCCGAGCCCGAGGCCCGCGTGGCGGCGCGCGGCGGACGCGTCCGCCTGACGGAAGCGGTCGAACACGTAGGGCAGGAAGTCGGCCGCGATGCCCTCGCCGGTGTCGCTGACGCGGACCTGCAGCTTCGAGTTCGCACGCTCGAGCCAGACGTGTACCCGGCCGCCCTTCGGCGTGAACTTGATGCCGTTCGACACCAGGTTCCACACGATCTGCTGCAGGCGCTCGGGATCCGCCAGGATCGGGCCGGCGTCCGGATCGCACGCGTGGTGCAGGCGGATGCTCTTCGCGAGCGCCGCCGGCCGCAGCGAGTCGAGCGCCGCGGAGATGATCGGGGCGACGTCGGTGACCGGGCGAATGTCGAGCCGCGTGCGTCCCGTGACGATGTGCGAGACGTCGAGCAGGTCCTGGATGAGACGCGCCTGCGAGCGCGAGTTGCGCTCGATGGTCTCGATCGCGCGCGCGCGGGTCTCGGGGTCGAGGTCGTCCTCGCGCAGCAGGTGTGCCCAGCCGAGGATCGCGTTCAGCGGCGTGCGCAGCTCGTGCGAGATCGTGGCCAGGAACTCGTCCTTGAGCCGGCTCGCCTCCTCGGCCTGCTCGCGCGCGGCCTGCTCGCGCACCAGCAGCTCCTCGCGCTGGCGCTCGACCTGCTTGCGCTCCGTGATGTCGATCGTCAGGCCGACGACGCCGACGATCGCGTCGTCGACGTCGCGCAGCGGCTGGAAGTAGGTCTCGTAGTCGCGGCCGCTCCACTGCCCCTCGTAGAGGCCCGACTCGCCGCGTAGCGCCGCGAGGTGACCCTCGATCTGCGACTCGCCGAGCTCGTGCGCCGCGAGGTACTCGCGCAGCGATCTCCCGTTGAGCTGCTCCGGGGCGAGCCCGATCGCGGCCAGGCCGGCGCCCATGCTCGAGGTGATGCGCAGCTCCCTGTCGGTCGTCCACAGGATCGCGGGGATCTGCTCCATCAGGAAGCGGACGCGCGCCTCCTGCTCGCGCAGAGCCGTCTCCGAGCGCTTGCGGTCGGTCACGTCGAGCGCCGTGCCGATCACCCCCGTGATCCGGCCCGAGGCGTCGCGCAGCGCTTCGAGACGGTAGTCGAAGATCCGGCCTCCGAACGTGGTCTCGTAGCTGCCGGGCCGGCCCTGCAGCGCGAGCAGGTGGTTCGCGATCGGCGCGAAGCCGGCGTCGTCGGTCTGGAAGAAGTCGTACAGCGAGACGCCGATCAGCGCCGCCGCCGGCGCGCCCGCGATCGGCAGCATGCCGCTGACCGAGGTGAAGCGCAGGTCCGCGTCGGTGGTCCACGAGACGCCCTGCACCTGCTCGGGCAGGAGGCGCAGCCACTCCTCGGCGGGCGCGAAGCTGCCGCCCTCCGGCTGGCGCAGCCCGGCCGACCCGGCGGCGTCCACGGCGGCTCGCGCCGGCGGCGCGACGTCGAGCGTCAGCGCGCGCTTGCCGGCCACGAGGAAGCGGCGCTGCCAGCGCTCGATCTCCCGGAGCGGTACGTCGTAGCGACGCGCGGCCTCGTCCGCCGTGAGCTCCCCGCGCAGCACGCTTACCTCGATGTCGGCGCGGCGCCGCGCCGACGAGCGTGCTCCTGCCGCTGCTACCTGGTCGCGCATGCGGTCCGTGGCCCCCGGCACGCCGAAGCCGTGCCGCTCGCTTCGCTGCCCGGCGGCCGCGGCGGTGCATGCGGTCGGGACCCTCCCATCACACCCTCCACCGCTACATCGGCCGCTCGGGCTTCGAGCCCAAGATGCAAACGCAAAATACCGCGGCCCACGCAGAGCGCAGCGCGAGCGCAGGAGCGTGCGCTGCAACTCTCTCGCTGAGGCTCTCTAGCGGCTGCGCACGACGCCCACGCGCGGACAGTAGCGCGCCACCGGGCACAGCGAGCAGCGCGGCGACGTCGGATGGCAGATGGTCTGCCCGAACGCGACGAGCAGTCCGTTGTACTCGAACCAGTGCTTCGCCGGCAGCTTCGCGCGCAGCGCCGTCTCGGTCTGCTCCGGAGTTTTGGTCTTGACGTAGCCCCAGCGGTTGCTGATCCGGTGCACGTGCGTGTCGACGCAGATGCCCGGCTTGCCGTACGCCTCGACGAGCACGAGGTTGGCCGTCTTGCGGCCGACGCCCGGCAGGGTGAGCAGCTCGTCGATCTCGTCCGGCACGCGGCCGGCGTAGCGCTCGACCAGGAGCCGTCCGATCTCGCGCAGCGTCCGTGCCTTGGTGCGGTAGAAGCCGACCGGATAGATCGCCCTGGCGAGCACGTCCTCGGGGACGTCGGCGAGCTTCGCGGGCGAGTCGGCGAGCGCGAAGAGCCGCTCGGACGCCTTCGCCGTCACCTCGTCCTTCGTGCGCAGCGACAGGATGCACGAGGTGAGCGTCCGGAACGGGTCGCGCGTGCTCATGCTGATGAAGGTCACGACGGGGGCGTTCCAGGCGAGGCGGTTGCGCCGCAGGATGCCGACGACGCGGCTCACGTTGGCGTTGGTCACCGGGGTCGGCGGCGCGGGCGCTGCCGGCGGACGCGCGGTGCGGACGAGCGCCACGGCCTACCGCGCCGACGCGCTCCGCGGCTCACGAGCGAGGCGGGCGGCCAGCGCGGCGAACGCCGCCAGGTGCTCGTCGGTCAGCTCGAAGTCGACGGCGCCGGCGGTGAAGCGCACCTCTCGCGCGCGGGCGGCGAGCGTCAAGGACTCGGCCGGCAAGCTGCAGCGCAGGCGCTCGCGGCGCACGAACGTCGCGCCGCGCGCCACCGCGAGCTCTTGCCTCGAGGTCTCGTAGCCGGCGGCCGGGCACGCGAACGAGCGTCCGTCGACGGTCAGCGTCCCGGCATCGACCTTGAGGGTGCCAGGGCCGCCGTGGCGCTCGACGGCGAGCCACGGCCCTTCGACGGCGCCGTCCGCCGCCCGGCGGGCCGACAGCTGGAACCACTCCTTGCGCGGCAGCGCCCCGGTGTCGGCGGTGCGGTACCAGAGGCTCGCGATCGAGGTCGCGCCGCTCGCCTCGTCGCGCCGCACGTCGAGCGACACGCGGCTCGGCACGAGCACCTCCTCCACCGTGCCGGTCGACGCCGGACCGCCCGCCGCAGCACCCGCGTCGCGCCGCGCGAGCTCGTCGCGCAGGCTCGCGACCTCCGCGCGCAAGCGCTCGTTCTCGCGGCGCAGCTCGTCGAGCTCGTCGGCGCGCGCCGCGCCGGCGGCGAGCGTCGCGACCACGGCCCACGCCGCCGCGAGAGCGGCGCGCCGGTGCCGCGTGGAGATCCGCCTCGTGCTCCGCATCGCCGTTGCACGGTAGCCCGCGCCCGGCCCCGGCGCGAGTCGGCCCGGCCTCCGGCGGCGCTGGCATGGTTTGACACACCCCGATGCGGCAATTATTTTGAATTCGAACAATTGGAGACCATGGATGGCCACCAGGCACCTCGGACCCGTGCGCGAGACGCGCGCCCTCGACGCCTACATCGCGCTCATGCGCGCCGCGGAAGCGGTGACCGCACGCGCGCACGGGCACTTGCAGACCGCCGGCTTGACGATCGGACAGTTCGGCGCGCTCGAGGCGCTGCATCACCTCGGACCGCTGCGCGCGACCGAGCTGGCACGCAAGCTGCTCCGCAGTCCGGGGAACGTGACGACCGTGCTCGACAACCTCGAGAGGGCGGGGCTCGTCCGCCGCTCGCAGGACGACGAGGACCGCCGCTGCACCACGGTCAGCATCACCGCACGCGGCGCGGCGCTGATGCGCGAGATCTTCCCGCGCCATGCCGAGGGGCTGGCGCGCGAGATGAGCATCCTCACCGCGCGCGAGCAGGAGGAGCTGAAGCGCCTGTGCCGCAAGCTCGGCATGCAGGCCGGTGGGACGGCAGCGCCGAGCGCGCGCAGCAAGACCACGGGAGAGACGACGTGAAGACCGTACGACGAAGCGAAGACCGCGGTCACTTCGACCACGGCTGGCTCGACACCCGGCATACGTTCTCGTTCGCCGACTACTACGACCCCGCGCACATGGGCTTCCGCGCGCTGCGCGTCATCAACGAGGACCGCGTCGCGCCGAAGCGCGGCTTCGGCGCGCACTCGCACCGCGACATGGAGATCCTCACCTGGGTGGTCGGGGGCGCGGTCGAGCACCGTGACAGCATGGGCAACCGCGGCGTCGTGCGGCCCGGAGAGATCCAGCGCATGACCGCCGGCACCGGGGTCACGCACAGCGAGACGAACCCGCTGTCCGAGGAGCTGCACCTCCTCCAGATCTGGGTCCTGCCCGAGCGCCGCGGTCTCGAGCCGGGCTACGAGCAGCGCTCCTTCGCCGACGCGGACCGCCGGGGAAGGCTGCTCCGCGTCGCGTCGCCCGACGGCGGCGGCGGGGCGGTGCTCGTCCACCAGGACGCGTCGCTCCTCACGACCCTGCTCGGCGCGGGCGAGCGCGTCGCGCACCCGCTCGCGCCCGGCCGCCACGCCTGGCTGCAGCTCGTGCGCGGCGAGGTCGACGTGCTCGGCGAGCGGCTCCGCGCGGGCGACGGGCTCGCCGTCAGCGACGAGCCGGAGATCGAGATCGTCGCACGCGCACCCGCGGAAGCGCTGCTCTTCGACCTCGCGTGACGGGCGACCGCGCTCGAGGACGGCCCGACCGGCGCTGACGCCGTGTCGATCAAGGAGTCGGAAACCATGTCGACGAAGATCCAGATCGTGTTCTACAGCATGTACGGCCACGTCCACCGCCTCGCCGAGGCCGTGGCGGAAGGCGCGCGCGGCGTCGCCGGCACGGAGGTCGAGCTGCTGCAGGTCCCGGAGCTCGTGCCGCAGGCGGCGCTGGAGCGCACCGGCGCGGCGCAGGCGCGCGCCGCCTTCTCGCAGGTCCCGCTCGCGACGGTCGACCACCTCGTCGACGCCGACGCGATCGTCTTCGGCACGCCGACCCGCTTCGGCAACATGGCCGCGCAGATGCGCAACTTCCTCGACCAGACGGGCAAGCTGTGGGCGCAGAACGCGCTCGTCGGCAAGATCGGCAGCGTGTTCACCAGCACGGCGACGCAGCACGGCGGACAGGAGACCACGATCACGTCGTTCCACACGACGCTGCTGCATCACGGCATGGTCATCGTCGGCGTTCCCTACTCGTGCAAGGAGCTCAGCGTCACGGGCGAGGTGAGCGGCGGCTCGCCGTACGGGGCGAGCACGATCGCCGGCGGCGACGGCAAGCGCCAGCCTTCGGAGAACGAGCTCGCGATCGCGCGCTTCCAGGGACGGCACGTGGCCGAGATCGCCGCGAAGCTCGCGCGCTGAGCGCGCCGGGCGCGGACGTCAGGTCCCGGCGGCGAGCTCGGCCGCGACCTCGCGGGCGAGCTCGTCCGCCCCGATCGCGGCGAAGCCCGTGCCCGCGCGTTCGAGCGCGCTCCGCCACGCCGGCTCGTCGCCGCGCAGGCGCGCGAGGCGCGCCCGCTCGACCTCCACCAGCGGCGCCCAGCTCTCGGCGCCGGTCCGCCGGATGCCGTCGCTCGCACGGTCGAGCAGGGCGCCGACCTCGCCGTAGTCGACGCGTCCCGCGGCGAGCAGCACCCGGGCGCGCGACAGCAGCGCGATCACCTCGATGAACGCGGTGCCGCGCCGGACGGCGAGCTCCACCGCGTCTCGCGCGGTCGCCTGCGCCTCGTCGTGCCGGCCCTGCGCGGCGTAGACCTCGGCGAGCTGCGCGAGCGAGCCCGCCTCCCAGTGCAGGAACGTGCGCCGCGTGCGGATGACCTCGATCGCGTGCTGCAGCGCGTCCGCCGCTTCGCCCGGCTGACCACGCGCGAGCAGCGCGTACCCCAGCCGGCCCCACGCCGACGCCTGCGAGAAAGCGCTGCCGAGGCGCTCGGCGATCTGCACCGCCTGCCGCGCGTACGCGAGCGCGCCGTCGTGGTCGAGCGACCAGTGCGCGAGCTTCGCGCGCATCTCGAGCGACCAGCCGAGGATCTCGTTCTCGTGCAGCGAGCGCGCGCGCTCGATGCTCTGCTCGAGGTCGGCCGCCGCCCCGCGCAGGTCGCCGGTCTCGACGCGGATCCCGCCGCGCGACATGAGGAGCCAGCTGTGCGTGTCGAAGCCGGTGCGGTCGTTGCCGAGCCCCGGGCTGCGCGCCGTGCGCACGAGCGCGAGCTCGATCGTCGCGAGAGCATCGCGCAGGCGGCCGACCATGAGCTGGGACTGGACGAGCGCGCACTGGATCGACACGGCGGTCTCGGGGCTGTCGGCGCGCTCCACCACGCGGGCCGCTTCGGAGATCAGCTCGAGCGCCTCCTGGCCGGCGCCCGAGAGCCCGCGCACGGCGCCGTACGTGACGAGGAAGCCGGCGACGGCGCTCTGATCGCCGATGCGCTCGGCGAGCGCGACCCCGGAGCGGAAGATCTCCGCGGCCTCCGCGTCGCTGAGCCCGGAGCGCCAGCCGAGGTTGAGCAGCTGGATGCCCGCCCAGACCGCGATCTCCACGGTGTTTGCGTCCTCGGGAAGCCGCGCCACGAGTGCCCGCGCCTGCTGCCAGAGCCGCGCGGCCTCTCCGACGTCGCTGCGCGTCGCGCGCTCGGCCGCGCGCCGCGTCCAGCGTGCCGCGGCGAGCAGGTCGCCGGCGTGCTGGTGGTGGTGCGCGAGCAGCGCGGCGATCTCGTCCGTGCGACCTTCGTGGAGCGCCTCGAGCGCGCTCGCGACTGCCGCGTGCACCCGCTCGCGGCGCGCGCCCAGCTGCGACCGGTACGCGACCTCCTGCGTGAGCGGATGGTTGAAAACGTACGACGTCTCGCCGCCCTCGCGCGCCTCCTCGTGCACGAACCCGAGCCGCTCGAGCTCGGCGAGCGCGGACCCGACGCCGGTCTGCGGAACGTCGGCGATCCGCTCCAGCACGCTGCGGGCGAAGCGCTTGCCGATCACCGCCGCCGTCTGCAGGAGCGCCTTCTCGTTCTCCGGCAGACGATCGATGCGCGCCGCCAGCACGGCCTGCACGGTCGCCGGCAGCACGGGCGCCGGAAAGCCTTCGGCGAGCCGGTAGGCGCCGCGCGTCCCGGCGACGTGGCCTGCGTCGGCGAGCGCGCGTACCGTCTCCTCGATGAAGAACGGGTTGCCGGCCGTGCGCTCGGCGATCCGCGCGGCGAGGTCGCACAGCGAGGGATCGCGGCCGAGGAGCTCGGCCAGCAGCTCGGCGCTCGCCTCGGGCTCGAGCGGCGCGAGCGTCACGCGCTCGCACCGCCTCTCGCTCGTCCAGTCCGAGGCGTACTCGGGACGGAAGTTCACCAGCAGCAGCGCGCGCACGTCGCTCAGCATCCCGGCGAGCGCGCGCAGGAACGCCTCGCTGCCCGCATCGAGCCAGTGCAGGTCCTCGACCACCAGCAGCTGCGGCTCGTGCGCGGCGCGCTCCCGGATCACTCGCTGCAGGATCGCGAACAGCCGGCGCTGCACGGCGTCCGGATCCGAGACGCGCGGCGCCGCCTCGCGTGGGTCCGCGACGCCGAGGAAGTCGAATACCATGGGCAGCGCGTCGTGCAGCGTGCGGTCGACGAGCAGCAGCGTCCCGGCGATCTTGCGCCGCGCCTCCGCGGGCGGGTCGCGCTCCAGGATCCCGAGCACGGAGCGCAGCAGCTCCTGGACGGGCAGGAAGGGGATGGCACGGCCGTAGGGGACCGCGTGGCCCTCGCAAACGGCGACGCCGCTCGCCCGGGCGCGCGCCGCGAGCTCGAAGCACAGACGGCTCTTGCCGAGGCCGGCCTCGCCGACCACCGCGACGACGCCGCCCCGGCCGCCGAGCGCCCGCTCGAGGGCGGCGTCGAGCCGTGCGCTCTCGTCGCGTCGACCGACGAACGGCGAGAAGCCCCGTGCGCGCGAGATCTCGAGCCGTGACCGCAGCGGCCCGCGTCCCTCGAGATCGAAGATGCCGACCGGCTCGCGAACGCCGCGGATGCGATGCGCGCCGAGGTCGCGCAGCCGGAATCGTCCCGCCACCAGCGCCGCGACGTGCTCGGTCACGTACACGCGACCCGGATCGGTGAGCTGCTCGACGCGCGCCGCGAGACCGACGGTGTGCCCCTGCGCGGTGTAGTCCATGCGCAGGTCGTCGCCGATGCGCCCGACGACCACCTCACCGGAGTTCAGCCCGATCCGCGCGGCGAAGGCGATGCCGTGCTCGCGCCGCAGCTCGTCACCGTAGCGGGCGAGACCACGGCCGAGCTCGAGCGCGGCGAAGCAGGCGCGCTCGGCATGGTCCTCGTGCGCGATCGGCGCGCCGAAAAGCGCCATCGCGCCGTCGCCCGTGTACTGATTGATCGTCCCCTCGTAGCGATGCACGCCCTCGCTGACGATGGCGAAGAAGCGGTCCATGATCCGGTGCCACTCCTCCGGGTCGACGCTCTCGGCGATCTCCATCGAGCTCTTCAGGTCGACGAACATCACCGTCACCTGCTTGCGCTCGCCCTCGAGCGCGGCCCGCTGGGTGAGGATCTTCTCGGCGAGGTGGCGCGGCGTGTAGGCGCGAGGGGCGCCGCGCGGGGTCGCGGTCGTCGCGGGCGGCGCACGAAGCGCAGCGCCACAGGCCGCGCAGAAGCGCGCGCCGGCATTGCCGCGGTGGCCGCACGCGCCGCACACGGGCGGCAGCGCCGCGCCGCACGCCTCGCAGAACCGCGCCGCTGCGTCAGCCGCGCGGCTGCAACGGGGACACTCGACCTCGGACACGCGCCCGCGCCTCGCTGCGTCGTCGTATCAAGCGGCGGGCGCGCACGACAGCGGGCCAGGCGATCAAGGTGCGGCGTCGGCGCACCGCAAGGATACGCCGACGCCGCGTCCGGGCCTCAAGCACGTCGTCCCACTCCTCCGTCCCGGCAGCGGATGAGGATATGGCAGACGGGGCCGATCTGCCAGTCGTCAAGCTTTAAATATAGCTTTGGATGCGTCCGAACCCGCGACGCGAGACGCGGATGCAGCAGCTTCCATGCCACGCACGCCATGGATTTCTCCAGCGCATTCGCGCGATTGCAAGATCGGGAGCGGCGGCAGGGCTGCAATGAACCCCGCGCGCTTGCAAACGCGCAAGCGCGCGGGCTGCCTGCCCCGGGCGGCACGGGACGCCGCGCTGGTCTGCCGGACCGCGGACGGCCGGCGACGGCGTAGGAGCCCGGCGCCGGAGTCAGCGCGTGCGGACGGTCGTCAGTCGACGGCGTCCTTCATGTCGTCGACGGCCTCGTCGACCTCCTCGCCCGCCTCCTCGGCGGGTCCCTCACGCTCCGGGCAGGCGGTCAGGCTCAGCGCGGCGGCGAGGGCGACCGCGCAGGCGACGGCGCGATGCCACGGTCTGCGGCGAGGCGCGTGGTCCAGGTGCGGAACGGGATCGGTGCTCTCTGTCGAGCGGCTCATGGCGGCTCCTTTTCGCTCCCTGCCTCGGCTCGATGTCGGTCCGTCGGATGCGACGCCGAGACTCCTCTCCGGCAGGAGTGCCTGCCTCAGCAGGCCGAGGTGCGGTCTTCGTGTCAATATCCCGACCGCGCACTTCGCGTTGACCCGGGTACGGGCGGCGATCTAGACGGGCGGCGGAGAACCCGGTGCCAAGCCACGCGCAGCGCGCACCCCGACCGCTCGCCACGAGGCGGGCACCCCCTCGCGGGCCGCGGCGGTGCCGCGCGCTCGCTGCGCTGCTGGCATTGCTGGCACCCGCGAGCGCCTGGCCGGCGGCATACTTCGGCGACCTGCACGCGCACTCGGCGCTGTCGGACGACGCCACGAACCCGCCCGACGCCTTCTTTCGCGTCGCGCGCGACGTCGCCGGGCTCGACTTCGTCGTGCTGTCCGATCACGACGCGTTTCTCGACGACAACGAGTGGGAGATCCTCAAGACGACCGCCGCGTCGTTCCACGTGCCGGGGCGCTTCGTCACCTTCTCCGCCGTCGAGTGGACGCACCGCTGGCACATGAACGTGTACTTCCAGCGCGACGACGAGCGGTACTGCGGGTCGCGGGAGTGCCCGGAGGCAGCCGACCTCTACGCCTTCTACGGACCGCGCGTCGCCGGGGGCGTCGCCGCGGCGCACGTCAATCACCAGGCCGATCTCTTCAAGGTGAACCGGGAAGAGATCGACGACCGGATCACGAACGCCGTCGAGGTATGGAACACCGGCGGCGCCGGCGACAACGAGGCGGGCTTCGGCAACGCTCTGTGGGCGCTGCGCGCGGGCTTTCGCCTGGGCCTCGTCGGCGTGTCGGACGACCATCACTCCGAGCGCGATCCGCCGCTGCTCGGGACGGGGCTCACCGGCTGTCCCGCGGACGCGCTGACGCGCGAGGACCTCCTCGCGGCTCTGCGGGCGCGACGCTGCTGGGCGACGGGCGGCGAGCGCATCGAGCTCGCGCTCGACGTCGCGGGCTCGCCGATGGGCAGCGAGCTCGAAGCGCACCTCGGGTCGCGTCTCGAGGTGACGGCCACGGTGCTCGCGACGCGCGCTCCGGTCGTCGTGGAGCTCGTGCGCAACGGCGACGTCGTCGAGCGCGTGCGCTGCTCGACGACGAGCTGCCGCGCGACGGGCCGCGTCGCGGTCGCGGAGCCCGAGACCTTCGTCTACGCCCGCGTCGCGCAGGCGGGCGGCGCGCGCGCCTGGAGCAGCCCGGTGTGGGTGCGCGGGACGTGCCCCGGCGGCACGGACTGCCTCGCGGCGCGTCTCGCCCCCGGCGGCGGCGAGCGCGCGGACGACTGCATCACGGAGTGGCTGCTGCCCGCCTCGGCGGCGCACGCGCGCGCCCGCAACGTGGTGCGCTGCACCGACGGCGACCGCACGTGCGACCTCGGACGCGAGACGGGTGAGTGCGTGCTGCGGGTCGGCCTGTGCTTCGGGGTCCGCGATCGCCGCCTCCCGGAGTGCACGCCGACCGCGCCGGAGGAGCTCGACGTCCTGCTGCCGGCCGCCTCGAGCGACCGCGCGACGCGGGAGTTCCAGAGCCGGGCGACCCTGGTCGCCGCGCACCACGCGTCGAGCGGCCGGGACGGCCTCGACCGCTGCTCACCGCCGAACGAGATCCGGGTGCCGCTCGGCACGACGCGGCTCGAGATCGAAAGCCGCGCCGGTGCGCGCGTCGATCGCGACGCCCTCGACGTCGACTGCAGGCCGGCGCGCAGGGAGCGCCGCCTGCCGCGCGTCGGCGCGGCGCACGCACTCGATCACGAGGGAGCGAACCGATGATCAGGCAGGGCATGGAGCTCGAGGACTTCGCGCGCGCGTTCCGCGCCGAGCACGAGGGCGCGACGCTGGGCGGCGTCGGCAGCACGGTGCTGTTCGAGGACCACCGCGTCCGCGTCTGGGAGATGACGCTCGCGCCCGGCGAGGCGTCCGACCTGCACCGGCACGACCTCGACTACATGATCGTGCTCGTCGCCGGCGACCGCATCGCCGCCGTGCCGGGCCCGGGCTCGAGCCGCCCGCCGCGCGAGGCCGCCGTGACGCCGGGGCGGACCTTCCTGCTTGCGCGGGGCGAGACCGAGTGGGCCGTCAACACCGGCGAGCGCGAGTACCGCGAGATCCTGATCGAGCTCAAGGACGCGGGCGCTCAGTAGCCCTCGCGCACGTCCACCACGCCCGCGAGCGGCTCGCCGGCGCGCCAGCGCCTCAGGTTGTCGATCAGCGTGTCGACGAACACCTCGAGCGCGCCAGGCATGCTCCACGAGGCATGCGGGCTCAGCCGTACGCTCGCGTGCGTGTACAGCCAGTGCCCTTCGGGCAGCGGCTCGGGGTCGACGGTGTCGAGCGAGGCGCGTGCGACGCGTCCGTCGTCGAGCGCGGCGCGCAGCGCGTCCTGGTCGACCAGCGTGCCGCGCGAGACGTTGATCAGGTGCAGGCCGTGCTTGACGCGCGCGAGCGCCTCCGCGTCGATCACGTGGCGCGTGGCCGGCGTCGACGGCAGCGCGAGCACCAGGTGGTCGGCCGTGGACAGCACCGCGCGGACGTCGCCGACCAGCTCGACGCCCTCGACGGGGCTCGGGCGCGCGCTGCGCCGCACCGCGCGCACCCGCATCCCGAACGGCAGCGCGCGCGTCGCGACCGCCGCGCCGATGCTGCCCAGGCCGAGGAGCCCGAGCGTGCGTCCGGAGAGGCCGCCGAGCTCGAGGCGCCGCCACTGGTCGCGCGCGGCGATCCACGACTCGGGCAGCTTCTTCTCGAAGGCGAGCATCATCGCGAGCACCCACTCGGAGATCGGCACCGCGCTCGCGCCGCGGGCGCACGTCAGGACGCGGCCGCCCAGCGCGTCGAACGGAAAGCGGTCGACGCCCGTGCCGATCGCGTGCACCCAGCGCACGCCGTGCGCCACCGCATCGGCGACGTTCGGCGCGCCCCAGGCGAAGGTCACCAGCACGTCGCCGCTCGCCTCGGCCGGCAGCCCGCCCTCGGTCGGGATCGGCACGAGCTCGACCCACGGCAGCTCCTGCGCCGCGCGCGCGAGGCGCTCGGCCGGGAAGTGCGTCAGCACACGCAGCGTGCCGCGTGCGCCCGGCGCACGAGATGCACCGTGAGAACGGTCGGCCATCGCACTCCTCCGGCACGACAGGCATCATCTGCGGGCGCGGGGCGCAAGGGCGGCGTCGTAAACGTCGGCGACGCTTCGTCCGATCTTCGTTGGTGGCTGCGAGCGGTCGGAGGTGACGATGGACGCGAGGACGAATGCCGAGGTGGATGCCCTTGTCGTCGGCGCCGGTCCGGTCGGGCTCACGATGGCGATCGAGCTCGTCCGGCACGGTCTTCGGTGCCGCATCGTCGACAAGAACGAGGCGCGCACCGACAAGTCGAAGGCGCTCGTTCTGTGGAGCCGCTCGCTCGAGGTGCTCGACGACATGGGGGGTGCGGCGCCGTTCCTCGCGGCCGGCATGCCGGCGCACGGCGCGAGCCTGTTCTCGGGCGGCAAGCGCCTGGTGCACGTGACGTTCGAGGGCATCGACAGCCCGTACCCCTACGGCCTCATGATCCCGCAGAGCGAGACGGAGCGCCTGCTGGAGCAGCGTCTGGCGTCGCTCGGCGTCGCGGTCGAGCGCCGCACCGAGGTGACGCGTGTCCGCGGCGACGCGGACGGTGTCACGACGGCGCTGCGCCGCACGGACGGAGCAGAGGAGTCGCTGCGCTCCGCGTGGCTCCTGGGCTGCGACGGCGCGCACAGCACCGTCCGCCACGAGCTCGGCATCGAGTTCGCGGGCGAGGTCGAGCCGAACGACTGGATCCTCGCCGACGCGCACGTCCACGGCACGCTCGCGCCTGACGAGGTCACGCTGTTCTGGCACGCGACCGGCATCCTCGCGTTCTTCCCGATCTCGCCCGGGCGCTTCCGCATGATCGCCGACCTCGGGCTCGCACGCGGCACCGACCATCCACCCGACCCGACGCTCGCGCAGGCGCAGGCGGTGCTCGACCAGCGCGGCCCCGGCGGCCTCGGCCTGAGCGACCCCGTGTGGCTCGCGGGCTTCCGCATCCACGAGCGCAAGGTCGTCGACTACCGGCGCGGGCGCGTCTTCCTCGCCGGCGACGCAGCGCACATCCACAGCCCCGCCGGTGGCCAGGGCATGAACACCGGCATGCAGGACGCCTACAACCTCGGCTGGAAGCTCGGGCTGTGCCACGCGGGGCGGGTGCGCGACCTGCTGCTCGACAGCTACAGCAGCGAGCGCAGCGCGGTCGGCGACGTCGTGCTGCGCAACGCAGCGGCCATGACGCGCGTCGCGACGCTGCGCAACCCGATCGCGCAGGAGCTGCGCCGGCGCATCGTACCGCTCCTCGCCTCGCTCGACTTCGTGCGCTCGAAGATGACCTCGACGATGGCGGAGCTCGAGATCGACTACGGCGCGAGCCCGCTCTCCGGCGAGCACCGCGGCCTGACGGCGACGGCGTGGCTCCTGGGCCACGGCGTCGCGCCGGGCAGCCGCGCCCCGGACGGGGAGCTCGTCGACGCGGCGAGCGGCCGCTCGACGACGCTGTTCGACGTGCTGCGCGGCACGCGGCACGTGCTGCTCGCGCTCGCCGGCATGGGGCCGGACGCGGCACGCGTCTCGCGCGTCGCCGCGGCGGCGCGCGGCGTCGAAGCGCGCTTCGCGGGCTCGATCGAGCCGTGTCTGCTGATCGCCGGCGGCTCCGTGCCAGGCGGTGCCGATGCCGCCGGCCTGCGCGTGCTGCTCGACGCCTCGCAGGCGCTCCACCGGCGCTACGCCGCGGCCGGCGAAACGCTCTACCTGATCCGTCCCGACGGCTACGTCGGACATCGCAGCCAGCCCGCCAATGCGAGCGCTCTCGAGTCGCACCTCGCCCGCTACCTGATCCCGCGCGACGCCTAGACTCGCAGTACGGCCCGCGGCCGCTCTCCGGATTCCCTGCCGGCGCATCTTTTGCGCGCGACGCCCGCACCCGGATGCGGAGCCATCCGTTCGCGACCGGCGCGCGTATCCGCCTCCCGAGAGCAGCGACTTCCGCCTCGACGGGCGGAACCAAAGCAGGAGGAGAGAACATGCCCCGCTTCGCATTCGGATGCGCCGGCCTCGCCGTCGCATTGGCGGTCGTCGCCGGCGCGACGCCGGCCCGAGCCGCGAGCCACCGCGAGGCGCCCGCGATGACGCTCGATCCGGGCGCCGACATCAGCGACGTCTACGCCTTCGTCAGCTACGACGCGGCGAACGTCGCACGGCCGCTCGCGGAGCGCCGCGTGACGCTCATCATGAACGTCGTACCGGGCCAGGAGCCGAGCTCCGGCCCGAACTACTACGCGTTCGACGACGACGTCCTCTACGAGATCTGGGTCGACAACGACCGGGACGGCATCGCGAACGACGTGCGCTACGAGGTCCGCTTCGAGACCACGATCGAGACGCCGGACCAGTTCCTCGCGACGCTCGCCCTGCCGCCGCTGACCGCGCTCGAGGGACCCGACGCGGCCGGCGCCGCCGTCAAGCAACGCTATCGCGTCACCGAGCACCGCCGCTGCGACCGGTTGCAGCACCGCCGCCGCCTCTGCCGCGAGAAGACCGAGCTGTTCAGCGGCGAGCTGCGGCCGACGGTGCCGTCGAACATCGGCCCGCTGACGACGCCGACGTACGCGGACCTCGCCGCGCAGGGGGTCTTCGTCGATCCCGCCACCGGCATCCGCGTGTTCGCCGGCCAGCGCGCCGAGACCTTCGCGATCGACCTCGGCGCCGTGTTCGACACCGTGAACCTGCGGGTCGAGAACGCCGTGCCGATCCCGGGCTTCCGTCCCCCGCTGCCGGTGCAGACGGCGGCCGAGGACGCGAACGACCTCGTCAGCCCGTTCGGCGTCAACGCCTTCAGCGGCTTCAACGTCAATACGATCGCGATCGAGGTGCCGGTGACGCGCTTGACGCGTGACCGCCTGCCGCCCGCGCCGGACACGGGCACGATCGGCGTCTTCGCGAGCACGTCGCGCCGGCGCATCACCACGCGCCGCGGCGAGCCGACGCTGAACGAGGTGCGCCCACCGCAGGGTCTGACCACGATCAACGGCCCCTGGGTGCAGGTGTCGCGCATGGCCAACCCGCTGGTGAACGAGCTGATCATCCGGATCGGGCGCAAGGACCTGTGGAACGCGACGCTGCCCGAGGACGAGGCCCTGTTCCTGCCGGCGTACCGCAACCTCGCGGTCGGCGACGCGCTCGAGCTCGTGTCGGGCGTGCCGGTGCCCGACGCGCCGCGCGAGGACATCGTCCAGGCGCTGCTCAAGTACGCCGGTCAGGATCCGAACCCGAACGTCGGGCCGTTCGCCGACCTGCTGCGGCTCGACCTGACCGTCGACCCGACGCCGGTCGCGCTGATCAGCCGGCTCGGCGTGCTCGCACACGACGCAGCCGGGAACCCGACGCCCGATCCCGCCGGCTTCCCGAACGGGCGCAGGCCCGACGACGACGTGACCGACATCGTGGTGCGGCTCGCGGGCGGCGCCAACTTCATCGCCAACTTCGTCGGTGACGGGGTCGGCCTGAGCGAGAACGGGATCACCCCCGAGTTCCCGTTCCTGCCGACGCCCTTCGACGGCCGCAACCGCCGTCACCGCGATCCGGGCGAGAGCTGACGCTCCGCCCGGG
>JBFMAS010000207.1:0-7470 GCA_040755575.1 Thermodesulfobacteriota bacterium | reverse complement strand
GGGCGCGCCGCTCGCCGCGTGGCGGCTGCGCGCCGTGGCGGCCGAGGTCTGCGACGCGCGCCGGCGCCGGGCGGACGCCCGCGAGCACCGTGCCTCGGCCGGCGCGCTGCTGCGGCGTCTCGCGGGCTCGCTCGACGCCGACGACCCGCTGCAGGCGAGCCTCCTCGCCGCCGCGCCGGTGCGCGACCTGGTCGGCGCCGCCCGGGAGCGAAGCCGCGTTCGCCCTGATTTCGCTTGACGGCCGCGACTCGAGCGTATCTGGTGCCGCAATGAAGACGTCGAAGGTCCGTCGGTCGTCGCTGCTCCTCGTCGCGGCGCTGCTGCTCGTCCTCCCGGCACGCGCGCTCGCCGTCACCGAGATCCTCGTCACCAACGACGACGGCCCGCTCGGGCCGGGCCTGCAGGCGCTGGTGACCGCGATCCAGGAGATCCCCGACACCGACGTGCAGGTCGTGGTGCCGTCGGGCAACGCGAGCGGCGGCGGCGCCGGCGTCACGATCAACGCGACCTTCGACGTCGCGTTCGGCGTGCCGCTGCTCGGCGGGGTCGACACCGCGATCACCATCGACAGCCTGAAGCCCGCCGACTGCGTGCGCTGGGCGGTGCAGGAGCTCTACGGCGGCGTCGCGCCCGACTACGTGCTGTCCGGCATCAACCAGGGGCAGAACGTCGGCGCCGCCTTCGGCTCGGGGACCGTCGGCGGCGCGACGCAGGGCAACGGCATGGGCGCCCGCGCGATCGCGCTGTCGCAGGCGATCACCCTCGCGCCGCCGCTCAACCTCGGGCTCGACGTCGCGGACTACGCGGCCGGCGCCGCGTTCGCGAGGAACCTGGTCGCGACGCTGATCGCGGGCGACCCGGCCGTGCGGCTCCTCGAGCGCACGTTCGAGCGCGGCGGGCTGCTCAACGTCCAGATCCCGTCGCACCAGCCGGTCGGCGTCAAGGTCGTCAAGGCCGCCGACACCTCCGACGTCTTCGGCCCGTCGCTGATCACCTACGTCGACCAGGGCGGCGGTACCTGGTCCGCGAACGTGAACCTCGCCGTCATCGACTCGCACGGGCCGGTCTTCGCGTCGCACCCGCTCAACGACGACGCCGGCCCGCTCGCGCAGGACTACGTCGTGATCGCGCGCTGGCTGCCGCTGCACGTCGCCAGGTCGGCGATCGCCTGCCGGCGCTGCCAGAGCCTGCTGCCGTAGCGCCCGGCGGCCGCGGGCGCGTCAGCGCGCGTCGGGGCGGATGCGCAGCAGCAGCACCGACGTGCCGAACGTGACCACCACGAAGACGCCCATCGCGACGAGATCCCAGCGCACGTCGAGCAGAGTTGCTTGACGTAGGAGAGCCGCGCGGAAGCCGTGGCAGAAGTAGGTCAGCGGGAAGAGGTACGCGACCGGACGCACGCCTTCGGGCTGCGTCTCGATCGGGGTGAAGGCGCCGGACAGCACGAAGGCGGGCAGGATGTAGAACACCGCGAGCTGCACCGCCTGGCTCTGGTTGCGCGACACGACCGAGATGAGCTGTCCGATCCCGAGCGAGCCCAGGATGAAGACGACGACCAGCGCCGTGACGGCCAGCACGTGCCCGCCGAGCGCGACGCCGAACAGCAGCCAGGCGAGCACCATCACGTTCACCGTGTCGAGCAGCGCGAGCACGAAGTACGGCACGAGCTTGCCGACGAAGATCTGGGCCGGCGTGAGCGGCGTCACCGCGAGCTGCTCCATGGTGCCGCGCTCGCGCTCGCGAGCGATCGACGTCGCCATGACGATCACGGTGAGGAGCTGCAGGATCAGGCCGATCACGCCGGGCATGACGAAGTTCTGGCTCTTGAGCTCCGGGTTGAAGCGCATCTCGGTGTCGAGCGTGATCGGCGACACCTGCTCGAGCCCGGCCTCGACGCTGTGGACATGGTCCTCGCGGCGCAGGCGCTCGGCGGCGAGCAGCGCGTTCTGCTGCACGGTCGTGCTGCCGAGCTCGCGCAGCACCGAGGGCGCGGTGAAGGTGTCGGACGCGTCGACCACCGCGCGCACGCTGCCGGTGCCACCGCTCTCGACCGCGTCGCTGATGCCGCGCGGGATGACGACGAACGCGCTCACGTCGTCGCGGCGCAGCGCCTCCTCGGCGCGCTCGACGTCCTCGTCCGTCGCGTCCTCGATCACCTCGGTCTTGAACGTGATCGAGGCGTCCATCGCCTCGAGGTACTCCTCGGCGATGCGCCCGCCGTCCTGATCGACGACCAGCGTGCGGATCGCGGTGACGCGCGGGCTGCCGATCGCGTAGCCGAAGATCACCGTCAGCACCGACGGCATCAGCAGCAGGAAGGCGAGCGTGCGCCGGTCGCGGACGAGGTGCAGGAACTCCTTCAGCGCGAGGTGGTAGACGTTGCGCATCAGCCGCCGCGTTCGGGATCCGCCGAGCGCACCTCGCCGCGCGCGTAGCCGATGAACAGGTCCTCGAGCGTCGGCTCGAGCGCGTAGACGCGCGCCACGGGCGCCCCCGCCGCGGCCGACGCGCTTTCGATGCGCGGCTCCTCCTGCTGCCAGTCGACGGCGCGCTCGTAGAGCACGCGCAGCTCGTAGCCGTGGATCGTCACGTCGGCGACGCCCGGCAGCGCGCGCAGCGCGCGCATCGCCTCGACCGCGCGCTGCACCTCGACGCCGAGCAGGCGGCGGCGAAGCTGCTCGCGCAGGTCCCGCGGCGCGCCCTGCGCGATCAGGCGGCCGCCGAGCATGAAGCCGACCTCGTGGCAGCGCTCCGCCTCGTCGAGGTAGTGGGTGGTGACGAACAGCGACGTCCCGCGCTCGCACAGATCGTAGAGGAAGTCCCACAGCCGCTGCCGCTGGCTCGGGTCGACGCCGGCCGTCGGCTCGTCGAGGAAGACGAGCTCCGGGTCGTGCACCAGCGCGCAGGCGAGCGCGAGGCGCTGCTTCATGCCGCCCGACAGCCGTCCGGCCTGCACGTCCTTGAGATCGAGCAGCTCGACGTCGGCGAACAGCCGCTCCATGCGCTGCGCGGCGGCGCGGCCGTAGATGCCGTAGACGCCCGAGAAGAAGCGGAAGTTCTCCTCCACCGTGAGGTCCGGATAGAGCGAGAAGGTCTGCGCCATGTAGCCGGTGGTGCGCTTGATGCGCCCGCGCTGGCGGCGGATGTCGCAGCCCGCGACGCGCGCCTTGCCGGAGGACGGCTGCAGCAGCCCGCACAGCATCTTGATCGTCGTCGTCTTGCCGGCGCCGTTCGGGCCGAGGAAGCCGAAGATCTGACCGCGCGCGACGCGCAGGTGGAGGCGGTCGACGGCGCGCACGTGCGCGAACGTGCGCGTGAGCGCTCCGGTCTCGATCACCGGCTCGGGGTCTCCCGCTCCCGTCGGCCGCGACGCCGCGGCCGGCGGTGGTTTCGCCTGTCCTCCCAGCGCGCTCGTTCCCTTCCCGCCCGTCGGCCACGACGCGCGCCGCCACGGGCGCGGCAGCCGCCCGACTGTCTTATGCGAGGCCGCCCGGGCGTGCCAGCCCGCTTCCCTTCCGTGCGCTTCTGCCGCATGGTGGCGGCGTTCCTCGTCGCGGTGAGCAAGACGACCAAGTTCTTCTTCGGCGACTTTGTTCTCGACACGGCCGAGGAGCGCCTGCTGCGCGGTGCGACGCCGCTCGGGCTGACGCACAAGTCGCTCGCCGTCCTGCAGTGCCTGGTCGAGCGCGCCGGCACGCTGGTGACCAAGGAGCAGCTCCTCGAGTCCGTGTGGCAGGGGATCGCGGTCGGCGATGCGGTGCTGAAGGTGCACGTCGGCGAGATCCGCAAGGCGCTCGGCGACGATGCGCGCGCCCCGCGCTACGTCGAGACGCTGCACCGCCGGGGCTACCGCTTCCTGCTGCGCGTCGACGCGGTCGCAGGGCACGACCAGAGCACGCCGGCGGCGCCGGCCCCGGCACGGCCGCCGGTGCCGTCGGTGGAGCCGGTCGGACGCGGCGCCGTGCTCGACGAGCTCACGCAGGCGTGGCTTCGCGCCTCCGCCGGCACGCGTCAGGTGGTGTTCGTCAGCGGCGAGCCGGGGATCGGCAAGACGGCCGCGGTCGACGCCTTCGCCGCGCGGCTCGCGGCGACGCCGACGGTGCGCGTCGCGCGCGGCCAGTGCCTCGAGCGCCACGGCGCGAGCGAGCCCTACCTGCCGGTGCTCGAGGCGCTCGAGCGCCTCTGCCGCGAGCCGGCCCGGCCGCGCATCGACGAGCTGCTCGCGCGCTGGGCGCCCACCTGGCTCGTCCAGATGCCGTCGCTCGTCGAGGCCGGCGAGGCGGCACGCCTGCGCCACGAGACGCTCGGCGCGACGCCCGAGCGTATGCTGCGCGAGATGACCGAGGCGCTCGACGCCGTCACGCGCGAGACGACGCTCGTGCTCGTCCTCGAGGACCTGCACTGGAGCGACCCCTCGACCGTCGACCTGATCGTCGCGCTCGCGACGCGGCGCGAGCCCGCTCGCCTGCTGCTGATCGGCACCTACCGCCCGGCCGAGCTGCGCGCGCGCGAGCACCCGCTCGATCAGGCGCGGCACGACCTCGCCCTGCGGCGGCAGTGCCGCGAGATCGCGCTCGGGCTGCTCGACGAGTCGGATGTCGGCGGCATCGTCGCGCGGCGCTTTCCGGCGCTCGAGGGTACGGAGCTCGCGCGAGCGCTGCACCGCCGCACCGACGGCAACCCGCTGTTCGTCGTCAACGTGCTCGACTTCCTCGTCGCGAGCGGGCGCATCGCGGACCGCGACGGGTCGTGTGCGCTCGCGGTGCCGGCTGAGGACGCCGTGCGCGACGTCCCCGACACGCTGCGCCAGCTCGTCGAGAGCCAGGTCGCGCGCCTCGCCCCCGGGCTCCAGCGGCTGCTCGAGGCGGGGAGCGTCGTCGGCGTCGAGACGCTCGCCAGCGTGGTCGCCGCCGCCGTCGGCCGGGACGTGGTCGACGTCGAGGACGCCTGCGAGCGGCTGAGCCGGGACGGGCACCTGCTCGCGCGCGGCGCCCCGCGCGAGCTGCCGGACGGCTCGGTGTCGTCGGTCTACCGCTTCCAGCACGCGCTCTACCGGCAGGTGCTCTACGAGCGCCTCGCGCCGGCGCGGCGCGTGCTGCTGCACGGGCGCGTCGCACGCTGCGAGGAGGCGCTGCACGGGGCGCGCGCCGACGAGATCGCGGCGCAGCTCGCCCTGCACTACGAGCTCGCGCGCGAGCCGCAGCCCGCGATCCATCATCTGTGCGTCGCGGCGGACAACGCGACGCGCCGCTTCGCGCTGCGCGAGGCGGGCGAGCTGCTCGCGCGCGCGTTCGGGCTGCTGCCGCTGCTGCCCGCCGACGTGGAGCCGGCGCGGCGCCTCGAGCTGCTGCAGCGGCGCGGCGCCCAGCGCCGAGCCGCCGGCGAGAGCTCGGCGGCGGCCGACGACTTCGCGGCGATGGCGGCGCTCGCGCGCGACCGGAAGCTCGCCGACCTCGAGGTGCACGCGCTGCTCCTCGAGAGCAGCGCGCTCGGGCTCGTCGACCGGCCGCGCTGCCTCGCGGCGGCCGAGCGTGCGGTCGCGCGCGAGGGCGCGAGCGACCTCATGCTCGCGGTGGCGCGCGGCTACCGCGCCTACTGGAGCCATCGTCTCGCCGGCTACGACGAGCGCGACGCGCGGGCCTGCGCCGAGGCGCTCGACGTCGTGCGCGGGCTGGGACTGCCCGGTCCGCTCGCGCTCTTTTTGCACATGAACGGCTGCTTCCAGTCGCTGCGGGCGGAGTACCGCGCGGCGAGCGACGCCGCGGCGGAAGGGCAGCGGCTCGCGCGCGAGGTCGGCGACGGCTTCGCCTACCAGCTCTGCGCGCAGCTCCGCGCCACGGTGCTGCTCCACCTCGGCGAGCTCGGCGAGGCGCTGCGCGTGCTGCACGACCTCCTGGCGCTCGCCGAGCGCAACGGCCATGCGCCGGGTGCGCTCGGGGCGAGGGCTTTGATCGCGTGGCTGCTCGCGGAGGTCGGCGCCTTCGTGCGCGCGCGTCGTCTGGCCGAGGAAGCGCTCGCGGCGGCGCAGCGCCTGACGCATCCCTACGGCCTCGTCCTCGGACAGCTCGTCGTCGCGATCGCGGACCTCGGGCAGGGGCGGGCGGCGGCGGCGGCGCGGCGGCTCGACGATCTGCGGGCGCGGCTCGAGCGCGAGCCCGACCTGCGCGAGTGGGCCTTCCTGCTGCCGCTGCACGCATGGTCGGGCGAAGCGAAGCTCGTGCTCGGCGACCGCCCGGGGACGGTCGCGGCGGCGCGCACGCTGTGCGAGCTCGCCGGCCGCCCCGGCGAGCGCACCTACCGCATGCTCGGCAGCCGCCTGCTCGCCGAGGCGGCGCTCGCGGGCGGCGATCTCGAGGCGGCCGACGCCGAGGTCGGACACGCGCTGCCGCTCGCCGTCGCGGGCGAGGCGCCGCTCGGGGCGTGGCGCCTCCTCGCCACGGCGGCACGGGTCGCCGAGCGGCGCGCCGAGCGTGCGCTCGCGCGCCGGCGCCGCGCGGAGAGCGAGGGCGTGCTGCGCGGCCTCGCCGCGTCGCTGCAGGACGAGCCGACCCTGCAGCGCGCCCTGCTGCGCAGGCCCGATGCGCGCGCCGTGCTGTCCGCCGGGCCGCGTCGCGCCGCGCGCGCGTGACTGGCCGCGGCTACTGCACGAGCGACTCGCGGAACTCCGCGTCGGCCGAGCGCGCCCAGCTCGGTACGCCGCCGAAGCGGGCCTCGATCCGGTGCATCAGCTCGTTCTCCTCCTCGAGCAGGTTCGTGCGCCGCTCCTGCGCCGCACGTGCGACCGTGCACGCGCGCTCGCCGTCGCCCGAGGCCGACGTGCGCATGCTGCACTGGCGGCGGAACTTGGCCGCGAGGTTGCGCGTCACGTGCGCCGCATCCTGCAACGATTCGAAGCGGCCGCGGGCATAGAGGCGGAACTCCTCGTTGGTCAGCGCGGACGTGGCGTCCGGCGTGTCCGCCGCTCGCGTGGCGCCCGGCGCGATCGCGAGCGCGACGGCCACGACGGCGGTCCAAAGGGCGAGCTTGCTCCGGTGCATCGCGTTCATCTCCTCGTGAGCCTCGCGCGAACGGTGGGTTCGGTGCCTCGATCGCCGCCGGCTCAGCCCGGTAGACGTTCGTCGCGGCCGATCGATTCGCTGGTCACGGCGTTTCGAGGTCAGGCGCGCACCTGCCGCACCCGCCGGCTCGTGAGGACCAGCACCAGCGTCGCGCCGAGCAGCGCCACGTTGAGCAGGTAGGGCGCGTCGTTCGAGAGCTCGTAGAGCGCCGTGCCGAGCATCGGCCCGATCACGTTGCCGGCGACGGCGACGCCGCCGAGGATGCCGGCCGCCGAGCCTTGCTCGTGCGCCTCGACCGCGAGCGATGCGGCCGCGGAGGCCCCGGGCCGCACGAGGCCGAGCCCCGTGCCGAGGAGCGCGAGGGCGACCAGGAACACCGGCAGCGCCGTGCCGACCACGAGCAGCAGGAAGG
>JBFMAS010000206.1:0-5460 GCA_040755575.1 Thermodesulfobacteriota bacterium | reverse complement strand
GCTGCAGGAGGCCGGCATGGTGGTCGAGTCCGCCGCGGGCGGGGTCGTGGTCGGCACGCTGCAGGTGCCGGCGCTGCGTACGATCGCGTCGCTCGACGTCGTGCGGCGGATCCGCGCCGCGCCGGTTGGCGAACGCCGCCCGGGAAGCTAGAGTCGCGCGGATCTCATGAGCGAAGTGCACCAGGCGGCGACGGTGATCCTGCTGCGGGACGGCGCAGACGGCGTCGAGACGCTCATGCTGCGCCGCAACTCGAAGCTCGCCTTCGCGGGCGGGATGTGGGTGTTCCCCGGCGGACGTGTCGACGACGCCGACCGCGCTGGCCTCGATCCCGCGGACGACCTCGGCGCCGCGCGTCGCGCCGCGGTGCGCGAGGCGCTCGAGGAGACCGGCCTCGCGGTGCCGGAGGACGCGCTCGTCCCCCTGTCGCACTGGACGCCGCCCGACCTCGCGGTCAAGCGCTTCCTCACCTGGTTCTTCGTCGCGCCGGCTCCCGAGGGCGTCGTGGCGATCGACCAGGGCGAGATCCACGAGCAGGCGTGGATGCGCCCGGCGGACGCGATGCGGCGGCGCAACGCGCTCGAGATCGAGCTCCTGCCGCCGACCTGGGTGACGCTCGAGCGCCTCGCGCGGTTCGAGCGCGTCGCGGCGCTGCTCGAGGACTGCCGCGGCTGCGTGCCCGAGCGCTTCGCGACCCGCGTCCTGCCGGCGCCCGACGGCGGCATCACGTGCTGGCAAGGCGACGCCGGCTACGAGACCGGCGACCCCGACGCGCCTGGGCCGCGCCACCGGCTCTGGATGTCGTCCAGGGGCTGGCGCTACGAGCGCGGCTAGAAGTCGGACAGGCGTCGCTCGCGTCCGAAAATCGCCAGCTCGGCTCGCCGGCCGTGGCATACTGCCGGCGATGCTGCTCGACCGAGACGTTTGCTACCGCGCGCTGCAGACGCGCGACGCGCGCTTCGACGGCCGGCTCTTCGTCGGCGTCACCTCGACCGGCATCTACTGCCGGCCGATCTGCCCCGCCCGCACGCCGAAGCGCGAGAACTGCGTGTTCTTCGCGACGGCCGCGGCGGCGCAGGACGCCGGCTTCCGCCCCTGCCTGCGCTGCCGGCCGGAGCGGTCCCCCGACCTCGCGTCGTGGCGCGGCACGTCGAACACCGTGTCGCGCGCGCTCGCGCTGATCGCCGAGGGGGCGCTCGACGGCGACCATGCGAGCGTCGAGCGGCTCGCCGAGCGCGTGGGCGTAGGCGAGCGGCAGCTCCGGCGTCTGTTCCGCGAGCACCTCGGCGCGTCGCCGGTCGCGGTCGCGCAGACCCGCCGCGTGCTGTTCGCGAAGCAGCTCGTGCACGAGACGCGCATGACCATGACCGAGATCGCGCTCGCCGCCGGCTTCGGTAGCGTGCGCCGCTTCAACGAGACCTTCCGTGCGCTCTACCGCCGGCCGCCGCGGGAGCTGCGCCGCGGCGCCGCACGCGACGCCGACGAGCCCGGCTCGTCGGGGCACGGCATCGCCCTCACGCTGCCCTACGATCCGCCGTACGACTGGGGCGCGATGCTCGACTTCCTCGCCGCCCGCGCGATCCCCGGCGTCGAGGAGGTCGCGGGCCGCGTCTACCGGCGGACGGTCGCCGTCGGCGGCGCGCCGGGCACGATCGAGGTCGCGCAGGGGAGCGGCGTCCCGGCGCTGATCGCGACGATCCGCCTGCCGCGCGTCGACGCGCTGCCGGAGCTGGTGCGGCGCATCCGGCGCGTCTTCGACCTTGGCGCCGACGTGACCGCGATCGGCGCGCAGCTCGCGCGTGACCCCGTGCTCGCACCGCTGATCGCGGCGCGGCCCGGGCTGCGCGTGCCCGGCGCCTGGGACGGCTTCGAGCTCGCCGTGCGCGCGATCCTCGGACAGCAGGTCGCGGTCTCTGCCGCGCGCACGCTCGCGGCGCGGCTCGTCGAGCGCTTCGGCGAGCACCTGCCCGGCGCCGGCGACGCGCTCCGTCTCGCCTTTCCGTCGCCGCAGCGCCTCGCGGACGCCGACGTCGCGTCGATCGGCATGCCGCGCAGCCGCGCCGCGGCGATCGTCGCCCTGGCGCGCGCCGCGGCAGAGGATGCGCGCCTGTTCGGCACGGCGCAGAGCCTCGAGGCGGCGACCGCGCGCCTGCGCGCGCTGCCGGGCGTCGGCGAGTGGACCGCGCAGTACGTCGCGCTGCGCGCGCTGCGCGAGCCCGATGCGTTTCCCGCCGCAGACGTCGGGCTGCTGCGCGCGCTCGCCGTCGACGGGCGCCGGCCGACGCCGGCCGCGCTGGTCGCTCGCGCCGAGGCGTGGCGCCCGTGGCGCGCGTACGCCGCGCAGCACCTGTGGACGCACGACGCGGAGTCGCTCGCCGCCGGGGGCGCGCGGCGTCGTACGCTGGAGGAGAGCCATGTCACCAGGCTTGCGTCTGTCGCTCCGTCTCGACCGCGTCGCGACGCCGATCGGCGTCATGCTGCTGCTGGAGGATGACGAGGGCCGGCTGCGCGCCCTCGACTGGCAGGACCACGAGCCGCGCATGACGCGTCTCCTGTCTCTGCGTCGCGCGGAAGGCTCGTACGAGATCCGCGAGGGCGACGGCAGGACGGCGAACGTCGCGCGCGTGCAGCGCTACCTCGCGGGCGAGCTGCAGGCACTCGACGAGATCCCGGTCGACACCGGCGGCACCGAGTTCCAGCGTCGCGTCTGGCGCGCCCTGCGCGAGATCCCGCCCGGCACGACGACGAGCCGGCGCGCTCGCCGCGCGCCTCGGCCGGCCGACCGCGACCCGCGCGGTCGGGCTCGCGAACGGCGCGAACCCGGTCGGCGTCGTCGTACCGTGCCACCGCGTGATCGGCGCCGACGGCTCGCTCACCGGCTACGGCGGCGGGCTGCACCGCAAGCGCTGGCTGCTCGCGCACGAGGGCGTCGCGCTCGCTCCGCGGCGAACGACCGCGCAGCCCGGGCTCTTCTCGTGAGGCTCGCGGCGCGGCCTACTTGAACGCGATCCCCGCGCTCGCCGGCCCGCCGAGCGGCAGCACCTCGACGCGCCGGAAGCCGGCCTCCGTGCACCAGCCGCGGAAGTCGGCGCCCGTGAAGTCGAACGCGTCGCCGAACTCGATCAGCATGTTGAGCGACATGAGGAGCCCGAACACGTGCTCGCGGCGCGCGTCGTCGATCATGTTCTCGACGGCGATGAACACACCTCCGTCGGGAAGCGCGTCGTACGCGGCGCGGATCAGGAACCTCTTCTTCTCGAGGTTCCAGTCGTGCAGGATCATGCCCATCGTGATCACGTCCGCGCGCGGCAGCGGGTCGCGGAAGAAATCGCCGGACGCCGTGCCGATCCGGCCCTCGAGCCCGCGGCGCGCGATCGCGGCACGCGCGATCGGCTCGACCACCGGAAGATCGAACGAGGTGCAGCGCAGGTGCGGATGGCGCGCCGCGACGGCGCAGGACAGGGTCGCGGCAGCGCCGCCGACGTCGCACAGCGTGCGGTAGGGCGAGAAGTCGAAGCGCTCCGCGAGCGCGACGAAGTTGTTGCGCGAGATGCCGCTCATCGCACCCATGAACTGCTCGAGGCGCGCCGGCTCGCGGTAGAGCTCCTCGAACATCGACGAGCCAGTGTGCTTGAGCTCGTTCTGCGGCTTGCCGGTGCGCAGCGCCTCCTCGAGATCCGTCCAGTAGCGGTAGAGGCGCGCCTCGTACATCTCGAGCAGGCCGCCGACGTAGTCGTCGCTCGCCCGCACGAGGTAGCGCGCCGTCTCGGGCCTGTTGGCGTAGCGCGCGCCCGGTCCGTCGCCGTGACGCTCGAGCATGCCGAGCGCGACCAGCGCGTCGGTGAAGTCGGGGATCGCGCGCGGATGGAGGCCGAGCCGCTCGGCGATCTCATCGCCACGCAGCGGGCCGGCGGCGAGCGCGTCGAACAGGTGCAGCCTCGTCGCGACGAGCAGCACCTTTGCGGCCATGAAGCCGCGCGCCAGCTCGAAGATCTTGGCCGGGGAGGGGGTAGCGCTCACGGTGGTGGTCTCCTCGTTCACGACGTTTGCGCGCCCGCTCGCCCGTCGGACGCCCGGACACCATGCCACGCGCCGGCGACGCGCCCAACCCCGTTGACGAACGAACATTCGTTCGGATATGAGCCCCGGCCGTGGCGGCGAGGGCGAGCAGGCGGCGCGGCGCGGCCGAGGCGCGCGACGCGGACGGGCAGCCGCGGGCGTCGCACGGCAACGAGGGCGACGGCGCCCGGTCGACGCGCGAGCTGATCCTCGACGCCGCCGAGCGGCTGTTCGCGGCGCACGGGGTCGACGGCGTCGCGGTGCGCGACCTGGCGCGCGAGACCGGGGTCACCGCGTCGAGCCTCTACAACCACTTCCCGAGCAAGCAGGCGCTGTACGACGCGGTGCTCGAGCGCGGGCTCGAGCCGATCGTCGCGATGACCGCCGAGGCGTGGCAGGCGGGCCCGATCCGGCCGGAGCGCGTGCGCGCGCAGCTCGAGCGCATGACGGCGCACCTCGCGGACCACCGCCACCTCGCGCCGCTCCTGCAGCGGGTGATGCTCGAGGACTCGGGCCTGCCGGAGCCGCGCATCGGACGCTGGATCCGCTCGCTGTCGGACAAGGGCAGCCGGCTGATCCGCGACGCCGCGGGACCGGCGGGCTGGCAGCCGGAGGACGTGCCGCACTTGACCTTCGCCCTGTTCGGGCTCCTCTATTCGTACTTCACCAACGCTCAGGCGGTGCACGCCGTCGCGCCGTGGACCAAGGACCCGTTCTCCGCGCGCGCGCTGGTGCTGCAGCGCCGCTTCCTCGAGCAGGCGATCCTGCGCCTGCTCGGCCCGCGCCCGCGACGGGCACGCAACACGAAGAGGACGAACGCATGAAGGCACCGACGTCTGTCGAGCCGATGAGCCAGCGGATGACCGTCCAGTTCCCGTACAAGCACTCGACGGGAGAGGTCACCGGCCGGTTCCTCGCCGGCTTGAAGGAGCAGAAGAGGATCTGGGGCCGGCGCGTCTCGGGACAGGGCGTCGTCGTGCCGCCGAACTCCTACTCGGAGGTCGACGCGAAGGCGGGCGGCGAGTGGGTGGAGGTGAAGGACGAGGGCACGGTCACCGCGATCGCCGTCGTGACGAAGCCGATCCCGGACCTGCACCACGAGCAGCAGCCGTTCGCCTTCGTGCTGGTCAAGCTCGACGGCGCGGACACCGCGATGGCACACGTCGTGCGCGATCGGATCGACGACGTGCGCGTCGGCTCGCGCGTCAAGGCGGTGTGGGCAGCGGACGACCAGCGCAAGGGAACGATCCGCGACATCACCTGCTTCGAGCTGGTGTGATGAACAAGGGGACGCAAATGCTGCGAGGAATCACGTCACGTCGTTGCGAGGCGGCGGGCTTCGCCCGTCGCCGAGGCCCATCGGAGGAGCGCAGCTGGAAAGCGCAGCGTTCCAGCGAGCACCC
>JBFMAS010000205.1:0-13032 GCA_040755575.1 Thermodesulfobacteriota bacterium | reverse complement strand
CGCTCGGCGCTCGGACGCAGCGTCGCCCTCGAGCCCAACGGAGAGCAGCGGCTGCGCCACCTGCGCGAGGTTTGCCTCGTCCTCGAGACGATCGCCGCCACCGAGGGGCTCGACTACGACGCCGCGACCGCCGAGGTGCGCAAGTGGATCGACGCGCCGGCGCAGCTCGACCCGCCGCACCCCGTCGGCGCCGACGCCGTGCACGTGCTCACGGTGCACCAGGCGAAGGGCCTCGAGTTTCCCGTCGTCGTGCTGTGGGACGGCTGCGCACAGCTGCGCGGGCCGAACGAGGTGGTCGCCTGGCGCACGGCCGACGACGGACGCGCTTGGGCCGTCGCCCTCGACGGCTTCGCATGGGAGGAGCCGCGCGGCGCCGCGCTGAAGCAGGTCGAGAAGAGCTACCGCGACGCCGAGCGCAAGCGCCTCGTGTACGTCGCCGCGACGCGGGCGCGGGACCTGCTCGTGCTGCCGCGCGCGGCTGCCGCGCGCGCGCAGCACGTCGTCGTCCCGCTGACGGCCAATCCGCCGCCGGGAACCGTCGCCGAGCTCGCGCCGTACGTCGATGGGATCGGCGCCGCGTGGAGCGCCGGGATCGAGCCGGCGCCGAGGTACCTGCCGGAGAAGTTCACCGAGCTCGATCGCGAGGTGGTGCGGCGCTGGCACGACGCCGCGGCCGACGCTGCGCGTCCGCGCTTCCAGCCGATCGGCGTGACGAGCCTGGTCGTCGACGAGGGTTCCATCTCTGCGCCGTCCGCGGCTCGGCTCGGCGACGAGGCGCTGGACGAGGACGTGGAGGTCGTGCCGCCAAAGTCCCGCGAGGGCCGCTTCGGCGCGGTGTTCGGCGAGACCGTGCACCGTGCGATCGCCCGCGCGGTGCGCGATCCGCGGCGGGCAGTCGGGGACATCGTGCGCGAGATCGCACCGCTCACGGGCCTCGACGAGCACCTCGGCGACGCCGTGCGGGACGTCGAGCGGGCGGTCGCGGCGCTGCGTGCTGCCTCGCTGCTCGAGGACGGCGTCGTGCGGCGGTTCGAGTACCCGGTGGCGGCCGCGCGCGACGGCCGGCTGCTCGTCGGCTACGTCGACTTCCTCGCCGACGACGGCGCGTGCCTGCATGTCGTGGACTTCAAGACGGACGCGCCGCCGCGGGACGCGGCGGATGTGCCGGCGAAGTACGCGCGGCAGGTGATGGAGTATGCGAGCTTGCTGCGCGACGCCGGGCTCGCGAACGGGCGCCAGGTGCGAGCGGGCCTGCTGTTCACCGCGTCGGACTCGATCGTCTGGCTCGCGCCGGGGGAGCGCAGTTGATCCCGTTCGTCGAGGCGCCGGGCGGCGGCGCGATCGGCATGTCGCCGTGCCCGGGCGCGCCGGCGCACGATGGCGACGCGCTGCTGCGACACGTCGCAGCCTTCCGGGCGATGGGCGCGAGCGCTCTCGTCTCGCTGATCACCGCGCGCGAGAACGTCCCGCGTACGCCGCGCGAGATCGGCGACGCCGCGGCGCGCGCGGGCCTCGAGTGGCACTGGCTGCCGATTGCCGACATGCACGTCCCGGATCGCGAGTTCGAGGAGCGGTGGGCGACGGCCGGCCCCGTCCTGCGGGCGCGGCTGCGGCGCGGCGAGCGCGTCGTCGTGCACTGCAGGGGTGGGCGCGGCCGCTCGGGGACGGTCGCGGCGCGGCTGCTGGTCGAGCTCGGCGTGGATCCGGAGCGGGCGATCGCGGCGGTGCGTGCGGTCAATGGCGGCGCAATCGAGACGGCGGCGCAGGAGCTTCACGTGCGGGGCTGCGTTGCGTAGGCCTCGCGCGTAAGGCGCCGCTGTCCAAAACCGAGGCGGTCGAACGCCGTCCGATCGCCTCGGTTCGTCCGCGGGAGCGCGATGTGCAAGTGTTCGCCCGTGGGCGTCCTCGATCGAATTCGCGAGATCATCGGCAAGGGCGGCATTTCGGTCCCGACCCTCGAGGACGCCGCCGTCGGCACCCCGCGAGGCGACCGCACGCGAGCGAACGACCGACGCACGCACGGCACGCCATCCGACGGCATCGTCATCACCGAGGAGTACCGGGCCGTGGACGAGGCGCTTCGCGCGGGGGCGCCGATCGTATTCGTGACGGGCGGTGCAGGGTCCGGGAAGTCGACCTTGATCCACTGGCTGCTCGGCGAGCTCGCCTGCCCCGCCGCCGTGGTGGCTCCGACCGGGATCGCCGCATTGAACGCGGGCGGCGCGACGATCCACTCGTTCTTCAAGCTGCCGCCGCGACTGCTCGAGCCGGACGACGTCAAGCGGGTGACGGACCGGAAGCTCTACGAGAAGCTCCGGCTGCTGGTGGTCGA
The DNA here is from genome assembly GCA_040755575.1 of Thermodesulfobacteriota bacterium. GTDB lineage: Bacteria > Desulfobacterota > Binatia > UBA12015 > UBA12015 > DATCMB01. Next base: position 10,700 of record JBFMAS010000205.1, on the reverse strand, counting down.
CGAGATCTCGATGGTCCGCGCCGACGTGATGGACGCGATCTGCCGATTCCTCGAGCTGAACGGCCCGGAGCCCGGCAAGCCGCACGGCGGCGTGCAGCTCCTGCTCGTCGGCGACCTGTTTCAGCTACCGCCGGTCGTCGAGCATCGCGACCTGCAGCGCTTCTTTCGTCGGGCCTACCGCTCGCCGCACTTTTTCAGCGCGCACGCGTTTCGGAGCGCGTCCATCGTGCCGGTCGAGATGGAGCAGATCTTTCGACAGCGGGATCCGACGTTCACGCAGCTCTTGAACGGCATCCGCGAGGGCCGCGGCGTCGAAGCCGCCGTGGCGCTCCTCAACGAGAAGTGCACTCGAACGTCGGAGCCGGTTCGCGGCGCCCGTGCACCTCGAGTGATCCTGACGCCGACGAACCAGGCGGCCGATCTGAAGAACGCGGACGCCCTCGCCGCCCTCCCTGGCGAGGCGCGTCTCTACCCCGGCGTGCTCGAAGGGCGCTTCGACCCGGACCGCGAGCGGCTGCCGTCGCCGCAGAACCTCGAGCTCAAGGTCGGAGCGCAGGTCATGTTCACCAAGAACGACCCAGCGCGGCGCTGGGTGAACGGAACGCTCGGCATCGTCCGCGAGCTGCACCCCGAACGCGTGCGGGTCGCTCTCGCGCTCGAGCCCGGCGACGTCACCCACGACGTCGAGCCCGTCGCCTGGGACAAGATTCGCTACGTCTGGAACGAGCGGACCGAGCGCATCGAGAAGGAGGTGCTCGGTCGCTACGTGCAGCTTCCGCTGATGCTCGCCTGGTCGGCGACCATCCACAAGGCGCAGGGACAGACGCTCGACGCCGTCGAGATCGACCTCGGGCACGGCGCGTTCGCGCCGGGTCAGGCGTACGTTGCGCTGAGCAGGTGCCGCGAGCTGTCGGGAATCACGCTCACGCGCGCCATCCGCCCGGACGACGTCAAGTGCGATCCGGAGATCGTGCGGTTCTATGGCGAGCTGCGACGGCAGATGCGTTGCGGCTGAGCCGTAGTCAGCCGATCGTCGCCCTCTTGCCGGCGGAATGAAGCTCGATGTCGAGCACCCTCGCGTACCGACCGAAATCCGAATCGGTCGTGTATACCGGCGCCGCGAAGCGAAACGAGACCGCGCAGATGAGAAGGTCGATCGCGCTGCCGCTGATGCCGCGGGCGCGGCAGCGGTTGAAGAAATGCGCTGCGCGCTCGTGGTCCTCGGTGTCGATCGGCAGGTCGGGGAACGGCCGCAGCGCCACGCGCAGGCGCTCCCAGATAGTCTCGTCACGCACGCCGGAGAGCACCTCCTGCCGAATGGGTCCGATGAGAGCTGCTTTGTCGGCTCGCACGAGCCGTGTCCACTCGGCCACGTCGCGCTCCTGATCCGGGCTGAGATCGCGCTTCCGGCGTCGCAGCGCCAGCGACCAGATCGGAGTGTCGATCAGGATCAAGAGCGCCCTTTGCGATGGCGCAGCCGCTTGTAGTCGTAAGCCTCGTCGAACGGGATCTGGCCGACGAGGTCGAGGATCTCGAGCTGCCGCCGGCGGCGCACGTACTCGCGCAGCGCGGAGGTGACCGCTTCCTTCTTCGTTCGGTGCTTACCGGCACGCCGTGCCTGCTCGATCAGATCGTCATCGAGAGCGAGATTGGTCGCCATGCTTTCCTCCGCCCGTGCTACACAATCGGCTACACAATCGCTCCGGTCGCGCCAAGCCCGGATCGCCATCGAGGGCCAGAGATCGAGTGGTCGCTGTGCGCGACTGCGTTGACGCCGGCCTCGTGGGCGGCGCCGGCGTGGTATTGCGGAAAGTCGCGATCTGGGCGTCGTAGTCCGGCGACGCGGCGTTCGCGCCCTTCGCGGTGCCCTTCATCCGGCGAGCGAGCTCCTGCCAGACCGCGGCAGATCGGTAGGCGCCGCCGATCATCGCCGTGGGTCGGGCGAATGGGTTGCGGTGCGGTGTACTTTCTGCGTACTAAGTCGCAGAATGCGTGATTTAGCACACACAAACACGCCCAATCCGGAAATCTGAGATGGCGGCTGCCGAACGGTTCGACCTCTCCAAGCTGGCGCGCGCCGCGCGCGGGAACCTGCTCGACGTGGCCGCCGCCGCCGAGGCGCTCGGGGTGCCCCGTCGCACCGCGGCGCTCCGACTCGCCTCGCTCGCAAGGCGGAACTGGCTGCGTCGAGTCCGCCGCGGCCTCTATCTCGTGTTGCCGCTCGAAGCCGAGCCCGGTCGCCCGGCGGCCGCGGAAGATCCTTGGATCCTCGCGCGCGAGGCGTTCTCGCCGTGCTACATCGGCGGCTGGAGCGCCGCGGAGCACTGGGGCCTCACCGAGCAGATCTTCCGGTCCACGCTCGTCGTGACGGCCGCTGCCACCCGCTCGCGCTCGGTCGAGCTGCTCGGCCACGAGTTCCGCCTCTTCCGCGTGCCGAAAGGCCGCCTCCGCGGCACGACGCTCGCGTGGCGTGGCACCGAGCGAGTCGCTGTGTCCGGGCCCGAGCGGACGATCGTCGACGGTCTGCGTCACCCGGGGCTCCTGGGCGGCGCCCGACATCTCGCCGACATCATGCGCGAGTACGGAGCAACACCCGAGCACGACTTCGCGAGACTTGCGCGCGTCGCTCGCGAGGGCCGCGCCGGCGTCGTGTGGAAAAGGCTCGGCTACCTCGCCGAGATCCTTTGGCCCGAGGAACGCGCCCTGCTCGACGAGGCGCGCCGCCGCATGACGGCCGGCAACGTACGGCTCGATCCCGGAGTGCGCACCCGCGGCCGGCTCGTCCGCCGCTGGCGCGTCTGGGCGAACGTCGACGTCGGCGTCGGGGCCACGGCGGCATGATCAGAAAGCAGGACATCCTCGACCGCGCCGCAGAGTGGCGGCTGCGCCCGGACGTGGTCGAGAAGGACTACGTCCTCGGCTGGCTTCTCGCGGCGCTCGCGCGGAGCGATGTTCGGACGACCTGGGTGTTCAAGGGCGGCACCTCCATCAAGAAGTGCTTCTTCGAAACCTACCGATTCTCCGAGGACCTCGACTTCTCGCTGACTCCAGAAGCGCCCTACACCGAGGCAGCCATTCGCGAGAGCCTGCAAGACCTCGCGCGCACGGCGGCGGAGCTCAGCGGCGTCGAGTTCCCGCCAGACCGCGTCGAAGTCCGCGTGCAGCGCAACCGGCAGGGGCAGCCAACCTTTCAAGGTCGCATCGCATACCGTGGGCCGCTCGGCGTGCCGACGTTCCCGCGCGTGCTGCTCGACCTCACGCAGCACGAGGCGATCCTCGACGCACCGGTCGAACGCGTGGTCTTCCATCCGTACCCCGATGCACCGGACGACGGCTTGACCGTCGCCACGTACTCGTTCGACGAGATCCTGGCCGAGAAGACGCGCGCGCTCCTGGAGCGCTCGCGGCCGCGCGATCTGTACGACGTCGTCTTCCTGCTCGAGAACAGCTCCGAGTCGTTCGACCTCGCCGCCGCGCGGAAGCTCTTCCAGGGCAAGTGTGCGGGCAAGCACATCGCGACGCCCTCGGCGGTCGAGCTCGTGCGCATTGTCTCCGCGGCGCCTGAGCTGCGCTCGGAATGGTCGAACATGCTCGCGCATCAGCTCCCGGTGTTGCCGGTCCTGGACGAGCTCCTGCGCCGGCTGCCGCCACTCCTCGGCTGGATCGACGAGCCGCGCGCCGCGCCGCCGGAAGTCCGGCTCGCCGCCGTCCCGGGCGGCGCCCGAGAGACCGTCGTCGCGCCTGCCGGCATCCGGTACTGGGGCTCGGGCCTGCCGTTGGAAGCGATCCGGTTCGCGGGCGCAAGCCGGCTGCTCGTCGAGTTCGATTACCACGGCAAGCACCGCGTCGTGGAGCCGTACTCGCTGCGCCGCCCTCAGACCACCGGCAACCTGCTGCTCTATGGTTGGGAGCAGGCTTCAGCGCAGATGAAGGCCTTCAAGGTCGCCGAGATGGGCAGCGTCCGCGCGACCGGCACGAGCTTCCAGCCGCGCTACCGCATCGAGTTCACGCCGCACGGCGGCCTGTCCGCGCCACCCACGCGGTCGCCTGCGCGAATCGGCTCCTCTCGACCGCGTCCTGTCGGCGGCGGGCGGGGCTCAGGGCCCGTCTACGTCTTCGAGTGCACCTACTGCGGCAAGCGCTTCCGGCACGCGAAGAACGACCCGACCATCCGGAAGCACAAGCAGAGGAACGTCGACTGGGATTGCCCCGGCCGTCGCGGCCACTTCGTCGGCACCGAGTGGCGGTAGGCGACACGTTAACCTCGTTCTACCAGCGGTAGGCGGCCGGCCGTCTCAAGCCGTGGTCGGTCCCTCCTCCGGCGCAACCGGCGACTCGATCGGCGGCAACACGCGCTTGAGGTCCCCGACCTGCGCGACGATGTCGGCAACGACCGCGTCCTCCTCCTGCCCAACCGGCAGGTCGACACCGACGAGCACCTCCTCTCGTTCGACGATGACGGCCCGGTCATGCTCGACGGCCCACCGCTGAAGCAGCGTCCCGATCTTGTCTACGACACCCCAGAAGCGGACCCATACGGGAGTTCGCCCATGTCTGTGCCACGACGCCAGGTCAACGCCCAGCCAGCCGTGGATGCTCGGCCGCTCGCCGAACCAGACATATCGACCGGCCCGGTCGAAAAAGTGCGACGGCCGCAGCCCGCCGGTGCTGAGGATGCCATGCGCCCGCGCCACCGCGATCGCCTTCTCCGCGAGGTTGGTGAGCTGGAGGATTCTCGCCGGGATTCGCTGGTCGGTGATCTCGTCTGCTCGCAGCGGCAGGAATGCCTCCGCATCGACCCGGTCGCAAAGTCCTCTCAGCTGTGCGAGGTCCGACGCTCGCGCCGAGCTCCCGGCAACGGCAAGATCGAGCGCTCGCAGCAGCTTCCCCCACGTCATCAACGCAAGCCGCGGCCCGAGGCTGGTGGTCGCGAGGCGCTCGAAGCCAGCGGGCGGCGCCAGGATCTCGAAGTCCACAGCCCCCTTCATCCGCCGCGTTAGCTCGTCCCACAGGGTGGCGACGCGCAGATCGGGAGCGACGAACGCGAGCAACGTGCCCGCCGGCCCGATATGCTGCAGATACGCGACCGGCTGCGCTTCGGTGAGGCCCGCCCAGAACTTGTTCTCGATCAAAACCAGGATCTCGCCGCTCGCAGTGGTGCCCGCGAGATCAGGTCGGGCGTCGGCCAACAGCTTCTGCGCCGAGAACATCAACGAGCCGCTCAGCGACGGCTGCGCCGCTCGCAAGAGATCGACGAGCGCATCGCGAGCCTTGGGCTCCTCGGACACGATGAAGGCCAAGGCTTCGGTCGCGACGTTCTCATACTCGTGCGAAAGCCGCCTTGCGACGATGTGCTCGAAAAGTGTCGACATGCGATTCTCGCGGCGGGGTCAATCAGCAGACACAGGCACTCCGTCGGGAGCCGCGTCGGCCGGCGGGACCATCGCACCCGATCGCTCCATCGCGCGCTGCGTTGTGCCTACGTTCAGGAACTCGTTCAACCGCGCGGCAACGAGCCTGCGGCGCTCGGCGAGGAAGCCTTGTACGCCTCGACGCCGAGGAGCGACGCGTCGGTTGGGATGCACTGCGCCTCGAGCGCCGCGCGACCCGACTTCTCGATCAGCGGCGGCAGGTAAACGTTCGGCGGCTTGTCGCTGATCTGACGGTTGGTCTTGCCGCCGACGAAGGCGAGGTTCGCGATGTCGTCGGCCTCGCGCGCGGAGTACGCGCTCTTGAGGATCGCCTTGGGGAAGACGTGGTGGAACTGCAGGACATGCTGCGCGCCCTTGTGCCCGAGGGCGATCGTGAGGTTCGAGCGCCAGTCGCGCGCGCCTGCGGCGCGGAAGGCGAGGAACATGGTCTTGAAGATCGCGCTGCGTTGGTTGCGGCCCTCGAGCTCCTCGGGTGCGATGTCGAGGCGGCCGACCTGGAGGCGCAGGCGCTCGATCAGGTCGTCGGCGCTGCCGCCCTGCCGGATGGTCGCGAGGTCCTGATCGAGGATGGTCTCGCTGGAGCCGCGCGAATAGCGGCCCTTGGCATTCACGAGCAGCACCCAGTGGCGCAGGCGACGCTCCTCGTCGCTCCCGATCCGGTAGTCGCGGACGTGGCCGTAGTAGCCGAGCGACACCATGAGAAAGGGCGAGGACAGGAGCACCGGACTTTCGATTCCTGCGTTGCTGCGCAGGAAGTTGAGCGCGAAGTCCATCCCGGGGACGCAATCCTTCCACGCCTGCTTGATGGTCTCGACCGGCAGGCCGCCGACCATCAAGAAGCGCGACTGCCCGGTCGCGAACGCGATCAGGTTCTTCAGGTGGAGGCCGAGTTCGAGGTCGAAGCCGGCCTTGGCGCACTGCTCCTGGAACGTTTGGAACGTCTTCAGGGCGCCACGCCACTTCGCCGTGATCTGGGCGAGCGCGACATCGGAGCTGCGGAGCTTCGCGCCGAGCGAGTTCACCCGCACGAAGATCTCGGTGACCTCGTCGTACGAGAGCCTCCGCTCGAGGATGTCCATCCGGTAGACGTACTTCCGGATGCCGCGCAGGCGGGCGAGGCGCTGGCTGTACATCTTGTAGCGCGGGTCGCTGACGCGCTCGACGCCCGCGCGCTCGAGGAAGGGCGCGTCCTCGTCGGTCTTGAAGACGTCGGAGACTCTGACCCAGTGCGGTTGCTGTTCGAGCTTCCTCGTCGCGACGACGAAGGTCATCCGGTCGAAGCGCTTCTGCAGCTCGTCCTCGCTCGAATCGGCCTCGTCGTCGATCAGCTCCTCCTCGTCCTCGTCCTCGTCGCCGTTCTCGTGCACCTCGGTCACCACGGCTAGCCCCTCGGGATGCTCGAGGTTGAACAGCAGCTCGATCGGCTTGCGACGGCCGCGCACCGCGACTGGCTCGCCGCGGATCACGGCGGAGAGCGACGTGAGCCGCTGCTGGCCGTCGAGCAGCAGCCGCGTGCTCGTGAAGCCGCTCGCCTGCTGCGAGAGTGCGAAGTCGCGAATCGGCACGACCTCGTCGTCTCCCAGATCAAGATCGCGCCCGACGGGTAGCCACGGTAGAGCGAGTCGAGCAGGTCGCGGACGCGCGTCGAGCGCCAGATGTACTGGCGCTGCATCTCCGGCAAGCGCAGCTCGCCGCGCTCGATCATGCCGACCAGCTCTTCGACGGTTGCTTCAGCCTTCGCCATCTCTCTCCTCTGCGTTGCAGCGACGATCCATGGTATAGGACCGAGACATGGGACGAGCCGCCAAGAAGCTACTCAACCAGGCACTCGAGTTGCCGACGAGGGAGCGGGCCGACCTCGCCGCGGAGTTGATAGCGAGCCTGGACGGCCCGGCCGATCCGGATGTGGAAGCGGCCTGGGCGGCCGAGATCGAGCGGCGTGCGACCCGGGTGCTGAGTGGCGAGAGCCGCGGCATCCCTTGGGACGAGGTGCGGCGTCGGGCCGAGCGTGACCTGTCGCGGCGGTGACCAAGCCGGTTCGGGCTGAGGCCGAAGCCGACGAGGAGTTGCGGGCCGCTGCTCGCTGGTACGAGACGCGGCGTCCCGGCCTGGGACGAGTTCCTGGCTGCGATCGGTGTCGCGGTAGAGCTGATCCAGCGGCACCCCGCGGGCGGTAGCCGCGTCCCCAAGGTGAAGCCCAGGTTTCCCGTTCGACGGCTCATCTTGCGGCGCTTCCCGTACTCGGTGGTGTTCATGGAGCTCGAAAACGAGATCCGGATTCTCGCGATCGCACATCATCGCAGGCGCCCGGGCTACTGGTCGAGACGGCTCCCGAGATGAGTCGTTCCTCGTGGCGTGCAACCGGCGGTCGGCAAGTCGCGCCATCCACACCCTGGATTCTCGGGCGTGCTCAAAGCTCAAGACCACGCGCGGCGCAGCTCCCCGGGCCCAAGCACCTCCTCCGGGATGCGGCGCCCCGCTTTCAGGATGGCGCCCACTTCCCCTCGCATGTCCGGGGATAGCGCATCGAGGACGCTGGCTCGATCGTCAGCAGCGAAGCGCTCCTGGGCGGGCCACCCCTGCGGGTGGCCGAATGACTCGGCCGCCAACAACATCCGGCGGTGAAGCTCGCGGGCCGGCGCCACAGCTGGCAGTCCCAGCTCTTTCGCGCAGCGCCGCGCACTCAACGCGATGTCGAGCCCGGCGTGGTCAAGATCGCCCACGTAATGGATGGATTCAACGCTACGCTCGATCGTCCTGATGTACCCGAGCGCCGCGAGGACGCTCCGGCCGCCACCGTAGGCGATGAGGTCGTACGGCCTCGACTTCATCTCTACGAGGACACGCCTCGCGACGGCGAAGGGGCCGGCGTTCTCGAAGATCACCATCCGGCCACCATCGCCGACCGGCTCCCATGCAAGTGGAAGCGCATCAGGCAGACAGGCGAGCAACTCGAGCGTCAAGCGCGAGGGTCCGAACAGCGAAGTGGTCGCGAGCGACGCGAGCATCTTCTCGTCGCCGGTGAGCTGCAGCGACCGATACTTCAGCGGCGCCGGTTCCCGGAACATCCCGTTCACGAACCCGTCGTGGACGCGGCGCAAGAACTCTACCTGCTGCGTGGAGAGGTTCCGGCGCTGGACCACCCATTGGAGGTTCGGGTGCCAGGGAAACGTCCGCCACGGGAAACCCGACGGCGCCGCCTGATCGCGCACGATGTCCACGCTGCTCGGAACGGCGGGATCCATCGACCGATCCCAGCGCTTCCCACGTTCCGGCGGCAGCCGGATGCTCCCGCGCGCCTCGATGGACCGGAGCGCGTCGAGCAAGAGCCGACGCTCCGCGGGCCCGGGCGTCCTGTGAGGAAAGACCTTCGCCAAGGCACGCCAGAGATCCTGGGCGCCAACGCGAACGGCTGTGCCGGCGAGGAGGCCGCGTTCGAACTGATCGAGCCGGTGCTCATCGAGCTCCGGACCTATCATCACTGCTCCCCGTCATCCGGAGCGGTGGCCGGGGGGTTCTCCCTGCGTCCGATGCGAACGGCCTCGATGACGCGGGCCTCGTCCGAAGCATGCTCGACCAGGCGACGACCGCTGTTGCGGTCGACGCGCTCGTTCCGGAGGCGGATCACGTTCGGAAGCGCGCGGAGGGCCTCGTGGTCGTTGACCCCGGTCGTGTAGATGAGCTGCACGCCCATCGCCCGCGCGACGTCACGCTGAAGCTCGAGGAAGCGAACCCGCGACGCACGGCCGATCGGGTTGTCGAGGATCAGCACGCTCGAGGCGCGCCTGGAAAGGCCGCGCGAGCGACCTCGCACGCGGGCGAGAGTGCAGTAGAGGAGGATGGCCCCCGTGAGCTGCTCGCCACCGCTCGAGCGGGCCATCTCGGGGATGCTCACGGTTCGTCGGTCGAGCGCGGGATCCGGATGCAGCACGCGAACCTGGACCGGCCGCGCGAGCCGACGCACCGCGGCCTGGACCAATTCCACACCCCCGAGATCGTGCTTGCCATCGAGGAGCTCGTCGATGAGCTCGGCCAGTCGCGCGCGCTTCTCGCTCGGGTCGTCCGGCTCTTGCGTCTGGATCCTCAGGAAGTGCGCGCCGCCGATACCGGGCACGTGGTCGGGAAGCTTGGAGAGGCTCGATGCCTGGCGCAGCAGCTTCATCCCCTCTTCGGCGACGGCGTGCAGCTCATCGACCAGAACCGTTCGATGGCGATCGACGCCCGAGATCTGTTCCTCGAGCACACTGCGGCGTAGCTCGAGCTGGGACCCGAGCTGCTCGCTTGCACTCTCGAGCGCAGGCTCATCGTGTTCTTGGAGGCGCCGCAACCAGGGCGCGTCGAGGCGCTCGAACTCGGGTCCCGCCGCGAAGCCTCGAAGGCCAGCGATGGCAGCTCCTCGCTCGCCGTCCATCGCCTGCCAGTCCGCCCGCGCCTTGCGGAGTCCATCGCTCAGCTTCTTCAGCCGCGAGGGCAGCACCGACTCTTCGAGCGTCGCGGCTAGGCGGGGCCCGGGCGGGCTCACGCCCTCCGCCAGCAAGTCCGCGTAGTCATCGCGCAAGGACCTCAGCCGTTCCGCATGCCGCTCGACGTCGGAGGCCCGCTGTCGGACCTGCTCGGCGTTCTGCTTCGCCACGTTCGCGTGCGCCCGCTCGGACTCCGCGCTGTTCTGGTGCAGCTTCGCTTCGCCCTCCAGGGTCGTGGCCTCGGCCTCGGCGAGCTCCGGCGTGCTCGGTGCCCGCTGAAGAGGGGCCAACACAATGAACTCCTTGCACGCCTCCTCGGCCTGCTCGAGCGCCAAAGCGGCGGGGTCGATGCGGCCCTTGAGATTGCCCATGCGGCCTTGCAGAGAGCTCGCCTTTGCCTCGGTCTCCTGCCGCAGTTGCTCGACCGTGTCCGGCTCCGCGAGCCCAGCGAGGTGCTCTCGGACGATCTCCTCCGTGATATCGGCGGAGAGCAGCTTCGCGAGTCGGCTGCGCTCCTCCCTCGCGTTGTCGTCGTTTTGCTTCGCCAGCGCCAAGAGAGCGTCCGCCCCAACCTTCTCCTCGTACTGGCTCCTCAGGAGGCGGTATCGGTCGCGAAGCTCGTCGAGCGGTCCCGGCTCGGCGACCACCTCTCCCTCGACGTACTCGAGCGTAGATCGCTCGGTCTCGACGACGCGCGCTTCCTCGCCTTCCTTCTGCGCCGCTTCGGACGCGCCCGTCGCACGCTCGTCGGAGGCATCTGCGAGGTCGTGCCATTGCTTGACATCGTCGGCCGCCTTCTTCGCCA
>JBFMAS010000204.1:0-10765 GCA_040755575.1 Thermodesulfobacteriota bacterium | reverse complement strand
CCGGGCCCGGGCCCACCGCACCGCGCCCACCGGCACGGCCCCCGCGCCCACCGGCACGCCCCCGCGCGCCCACCGGCACGGCGTCACACGACGCCGCTCGCCCGCAGCCTGGCGAGCTCCTGCGCGCCGATGCCGAGCCAATCGCGGTAGACGGCGTCGTTGTCCGCGCCGACCGCGCCGCCCAGGTGGTCGACGCGCGGCGTCGTGCGCGCGCCGCGCGGCTGCGGCGCGGCGGTGGTCACGCGATCGAGCTCCGCATCCCTCACCTCGAGCAGGCTGCCGCGGGCGCGGAAGTGCGGGTTGCGCAGGACCTCGATGACGCCGTCGACCGCCGCGAGCGAGACGCCGGCGTCGTTGAACGCCGCAACCACCTCCGCGGTCCGACGCCCGGCGATCCAGCCGCCGAGCAGCGCGTCGAGCTCGTCTGCGTGGCGCACCCGCGCGAGGTTGTCGCGGAAGCGCGGGTCGTCGCGCAGCTCCGGCCGGCCGATCACGGCGAGGGCGCGGTGGGCGAGCTCGTCGGTGCCGGCGGTGATCGCCACCCAGCCGCCGTCGGAGGTCGGGTACGTGTTGCGCGGCGCCATGGTCGGAAAGCGGTTGCCGTGGCGGCCGGGCTCGGCGCCCTCGCGCGACGCCGTCGCCAGGCGCAACGAGAGCAGGCCCAGCAGCGGCTCGTACATCGCGACGTCGAACGCCTCGCCACGCGCTTGCGGGGCGTCGTCGCGCCGGCCGGCGTCGCGCGCGTACAGCCCGAGCAGCGCGGCGACGATGCCCTGCAGCACGCCCATGTAGTCACCGAGGCCGACCGGCGACAGCGTCGGCGGTCCGTCCGCCGGGCCGGTGAGCGCCGCGAGGCCGCTCATCGCTTCGGCGAGCGTTCCCGAGCCCGGACGCCCGGCCCACGGACCTTCGGTGCCATACGCGGTGAGGTTGACGGCGATGAGCCGCGGGTGCGACGACGCCAGCCGCGGCGGCGTGAGGGCGAAGCGCTCGAGGCGGTCGCGGCCGAGGTTAGAGACCAGCAGATCGGCGCGGGCCAGCAGGCGATCCAGCAGCTCGCGTCCCGCGGGCTTCGTCACGTCGAGCGTCACGTGCTGCTTGTTGCGATTGACGATCTTCCAGGTGAGCGGCGTGCCGCTCGCATCGACGAGCCGGCGCAGCGAGTCACCGCGCGGGTGCTCGACCTTGATGACGCGCGCGCCGAAGTCTCCGAAGAAGGCCGCGATCTGCGGTGCGGCGGCGAGGGTCGCGAAGTCGACGACCGTCAGGTGCGAGAGCGGCACGCGCCACGGCTATGCCGCGCGTTGCCGCGATTCAAGCGCGCAGGTCGCTCCAGCGTGAGAGCCGCACGCCGCGCGCCTCGACCAGCGCGCGCACGCGCGGCGAGGTGAGGGCCGAGAGCTCGTCCGCCGGACGGTAGCCGGGCATGAGCCGGCGCATCTCCGCGGTCTGCGCTTCCGCGGGATGGCAGTACAGCTCGCTCGTTCCCGGCGGCAGCGTGTCGATCAGGTGCATGACGTACGCCTCGTCGCATGCGCCGCTCTGGTGCAGCCCGAGCGTGCGGTCGGCGAACACGACGCCGTGCGCGCGGAAGCGGCGCTCCGCCATCGCCGACAGCAGCCGCAGCACGAGCCCCTCGAACGTCTTGCGCGGCGCGTGGCGGCGGTCCCAGCGCAGGTTGGGCAGCACCGCCTCGCGCGTGAGCCGCATCGCGGGGATGCCGAACTCCGGCACGAGCGGCGCGAGGACGTCCTGCAGCAGCGGGTGCAGGTGGACGTTCAGATGGCCGTCGAGGTGCGCGAGCGGCAGGCCCGTGGCGCGGAAGCGCTCGAGCTGCGCGCGCACCTCGCGGCCCACGGCGCGGCGCAGGCGCGGCGTGAAGAAGTAGCGGATCGCGGCCGGGATCGCGCTCTCGCGGAACCCGCCGGACGGGGTCGCGAGACCGGTTGCCCGCGCGTCGTCGCTCGCCGGCCGGCCCTGCACGAGAACCAAGTGCAGCCCGACGTCGAGCGTCGGCGTCTCGCGCGCGAGCGCGACCGCTTCGCCGACCGCGGGCGCAGTGACCATCAGGCTCGTCTCGGTGAGGATGCCTTCACGGTGCGCGCGGACGATCGCGCGGTTCACCTCGGAGGCGAGCCCGAAGTCGTCGCCGGTGACGATCAGCCGGCGCGACGCGGTTGTCGTCGCGGCGTTCAGGCGGACGGCCTGCGGGCGATCGCGCGGGCGCGCTCGAGGTCCTCGGGGAAGTCGATCTCGGTCCAGTCGAGGTCGTCGACGCGCTCGAACCCGACCTCCACCCGCCGCAGCAGCTCGGGATAGACCTCCTCGTGCTCGAGGTCCTTGTCGCCGCGCCCGATGCGTGCTTCGAGCAGCTCGCGCAGCACCGCGCTCGCCGGTGCCGCGAGCTTCAGAAAGCCGACCGACTCGCCGAGCAGGTCGTACGCGCCGCGCGGCTTGCGTGCGATGTCGACCACGCGCTCGCCCTGCACCATCAGCATCTGCTCCTCGCCGCTCGCGTGCGAGCGCCCATCGAGGAGGAAGCAGCTCGCGTGCTCCGAGCGCACGAGGCGCTCGAGCATCGCGTCCGGCAGCCAGACGTCGGCGTCCATCACGAGCACGTCGCCCGCGAGTTGCTCGCGCGCCGTCCACAGCGAGACGATCGCGCCGCGCTCGAACTCGGGATTGCGCAGCAGCGTCACGCCGGGGAGAGCGCCGAGCCGCTGCTCCATCAGCTCCGCGCGGTAGCCGACCACGACGACGATGCGCGCCACGCCGCAGCGCCCGAGCTGGGCGATGAGCCGCTCGATCAAGCTCTCGTCTCCGACCTCGAGCAGCGCCTTCGGCTGGTCGAGCGACGCCTCACCGAAGCGCCGCCCGATGCCGGCAGCGAGGATGATCGCGGTGAGGCTCACCGCGACGCGGGTCCGCGCTCCAGCGCGCGGCCGAGCGACTCGAGGAAACGCGCGAAGTCGTCCTCGACGAGCGCGCCCATGTTCGCGACGCGGAACACCTCACGGCTGAGCTGCCCCTGTCCCTCGTAGATCACGAAGCCGTCCTCCCGCAGCCGGTCGTGCAGCTCGCGATAGCCGAGCCCGGACGGAAGCGACAAGGTGGTGATCGAGCTCGAGCGCAGCTCGGCCGGCAGCAGGAAGCGCAAGCCGAGCGCGGCGAAGCCCGCGCGGAGCTGAGCCGCCGCGCGCGCGTAGCGCGCGATGCGCTGCGCGACGCCCTCCTCGAGCAGCTCGTCGAGCGCCTCGTCGAGCGCGTAGAGCACCTGCACCGCGGCGGTGAACGGCACCGATCTCTTCTCGTGCGCCGCGAAGTGCCGCGGCAAGTGCATGTAGACCGAGCGCGGCGGGATCGCGGCCATGCGGTCCATCTCGCCCGCGCGCGCAAGCACGAAGCCGATGCCGGGCAGGCCCTGGATGCACTTGTTGGCGACCCCGACGCACAGGTCGACGCCCCACGCGTCGAGCTGCATCTCGTCGCCGGCGAGCCCGCTGATCGCGTCGACCAGGAACACGCGACCGCGCTCGCGCACGACGCGCCCCACGCCGGCGACGGGGTTCAAGAGCCCGGTGGTCGTCTCGTGGTGGACGAGCGCGACCACCTCGATCGCCGCGTCGGCGGCGAGCGCCGCGTCGACGGCGGCGAGGTCCGGCGGCGCGCCCCAGTCGCTGCGCAGGACGACCGTGTCGATGCCGGCCGTCTGCGCCATCTCCAGGATGCGCTCGCCGTACACGCCGTTCGACACCACCAGCATCTTGCGGCCGCGCGACACGCTGCTCGTCACCGCCGCCTCGAGCGCGAGCGTCCCCGATCCCGTGAGCGGCACGGCAACCCAGCCGCCCCGCGGCGCGAAGGCGCGCACGAGCTTGCTGCGCACCGCGTCGAGCAGCGCGCTGAACTCGGGCTCGCGGTGGCAAAGGTCGCCGCGCGTCAGCGCGCGGGTCACGCGCGGCGAGACGTTGACCGGCCCGGGCGCGAGCAGGATCACCGCGCGCCGGCCCCGTGCGCCGGCGCGAGGCGCGCGATCGCCGCGCGCAGTCGCGCCGTCATCTCGCGCGGCGTGAACGGGATGCGCGGCGCCGGCGGACCTTCCTCCGGCAGCGTCTCGACCAGCAGCAGGCTCGGCCCCGGACGCGACGCCTGCTCGCGCAGCGCCGGCGCGACCCGTGCCGCATCGCGCACGCGCGCCACCACGCGGTAGCCGGACGCGCGCGCGATCTCCTCGAGCGCGACGCGCGACGAGATCGTCGGCTGGTTCCCCGTGCTCGCGTACACCCCGTTGTCCAGCACGACGTGGCGGAAACGCTCGGGGGCGAGCACGCCGATCATCGGCAGCGCGCCGAGGTTCATCAGCACGTTACCGTCGCCGTCGAGCACCGCGACCGGCACGCCGGGCCGCGCCGTCGCGATGCCGAGCGCGATCGACGACGCGAGCCCCATCGAGCCGATCATGTAGAAGTGCGTGTCGCGGTCGCCGAGCGCGCACGCCCAGCGCGAGATGTAGCCGTTCGCGCACACCACGACGTGCCCCTCGAGCTCGGGCAGCGCGGCCGCGATCGCGTCGCGGGTCGTCGGACGCGGGGGCTGCACGGCGGCCGTCAAGCCAGCACCCCCGGCTTGACGATCAGCGCGACGGGCCCTGCCCGCTCGTCGAGGCGCGCGCGCGCCCAGGCGACGTCGGCGGCCGCGTCGGGGCCGTCGAGCACGCGCCACGGGATCGACATCGCGTCGAGGATCTTCGGCATGGCCTCGCCCATGACGAGGTGCTCCGGCGCGTCCTTGCCCTGGTAGCCGCGCCAGGTGACCACCAGCAGGCAGGGCAGCCCATAGATCTCGTGCAGTGAGCCGAGCGCGTTCAGCGACACGCCGAAGCCCGAGTTCTGCATGACCACGAGCGGACGGCGGCCGGCGAGCGCCGCGCCGGCAGCCAGCCCGAGCGCCGCGTCCTCGCGCGTCTCGGCGACGTAGCCGCGCGGCTCCAGCGCGCTGATCAGCGACGCGACCAGCGAGCAGGGCACGCCGGTGAAGAAGTCGAAGCCGTGCGCCACCAGCTCGCGCGCGAGCTGCTCGCCGCTCAGCGCTGCCGCCTCTTCCGCGTGCATCTCCTCAGGCCCGGATCTCGGCCCACGCGCGGCGGTAGTCGTCGAAGCTGTCGATCTCCATCCAGCCCTTGTAGACGTCGACGCACGTCACCTCGTGGCCGCGGTCGATCAGCTCCTGCAGGAGGTCGGTGAGGCTCGCGCGGGACAGCGACTCGGCCTCGTGGAACGGACCGCGATGGCGCCGCGCGAGGTCCTGGTAGGTCTCGCGCACCAGCGCCGCGCCGCGCTCGGACAGCAGAGCGAGCCCGATGAACTCGCCGTGCGCCTGCTCGGGCGCGAGCCGCTGCCCGATGCGCGTCACGCGCGGCCCCGACGCCGACGGCACGAAGCGATAGCCCGAGACCGGCGCCTCCTCGGTGACGACGAGGTCGTGCTTGCGCTCCGGCACGCTGCCGTTCCCGGCGCGCACCACGTCGTAGTACGCGCGGTCGACGCCGATCACCACGTCGCCGCGCGCGCGCAGCAGGCGATTGATGATCGCCTCGTCGAAGATCACGTCGCCGTACAGGCAGACGAGCGGTCCGCGCAGCTCGTCCTCGGCGATCATCAGCGACGCCAGCTCTCCCGTCGTCGCGTACGCGTCGTTGTCGTAGCAGCGCAGCTGCGGGTAGCGGATCGCCGCCTTCTGGTGGCCGCGCACCACCACGATGTCCTTGATGCCCGACGCGTTGAGCGACTCGATCTGCCGCTCGAGGATCGTCTTGCCCTTGATGTCGAGCATGCACTTCGGACGGTCGCGCGTCAGGTCGCCGAGCGCGCCGTCCTCGCCCGCGGCGAGGATCACCGCGGTGCAGTCGAAGCCGCCGGGCAGCAGGTAGAGCGACTCGTTCTCCTTGAGCTCGCTGAGCCCGACGAGGCCATAGATCTCCTCGAGCGGCGCGATGCGCTTCTCGAGCGCGAGCGTGTCGCCCGCGCGCAGCGCGGACAGGGCGTCGCGCATCGCGGTGACGGCGGCGCGAAGCGGCTGGTTCGCGTAGATCACCAGGCGGAAGCCCGCGCGCTCGAGGTCGCGCAGCGACGTTCCGACGTAGGTCGTCGGCACGGCGACCAGCGGCGTCTCGCGGTCCCACGCCGCCGACACCTCGGCGAGCTCGCTCAGGTCGTGGTGCTTCGAATGGATCAGGATCGCGTCGGCGCCGGCGTCGGCGTAGGCGCGCGCGCGCGACAGCGCCTCCTCCTTGCCCCAGCCGGCGATCAGGGCCTCGGTGCGCCCGATGACGACGAACTCCGGGCTGCGCTGCGCGGCCTTCGCCGCGGCGATCTTGCGCGCGTGCTCCTCGGTCGGCACCAGCTCGCGCGCCACGCCCGCGTAGAAGCTGCAGCGCTTCGGGAAGACGTTGTCCTCGATCGAGATCGCCGCCACGCCAGCCGCCTCGAAGTCCGCGACCGTGCGAATGACGTTGATCGCGTTGCCGAAGCCGGTGTCGCAGTCGGCGATCACCGGCAGCGACGTCGCCTCGACCATCGCGCGGGTCGCCTCGAGCGTCTCGCTCATGGTGAGGATGCTCGCATCGGGCACCGCGCGCACGGCGGACAGACCGAAGCCGCTCGCCCAGACGGCGTCGAAGCCGGCCTGCTCGACGAGCTTCGCGGACAGCGCGTCGTGCGCACCGCAGGCGACGACGGATGCGCGCTCGGCGAGGAGACGCTTCAGGGATCGCGCAGCCACGGGCATCGGCACGCTGGGGGTACGATACGTTCCGGCACGTCGCAACCCGTCAATCGCACGCGCGGGCATGCCGCGACGAGCACGCTCCGTGCCCGATGTCCGCGTCAGAACGAGCGAATTGAAAGCCCCGGAGCACGCGGCTAAGCTGGCCGCCCATGGCCACGATGATCACCGACGAGTGCATCAACTGCGGCGCCTGCGAGCCCGAGTGCCCGAACACGGCGATCTACCAGGGCGGCGTCGAGTGGGACGCGCTCGACGGCTCGAAGCGCCCCGCGCTCGCGGACCAGATCTTCTACATCGTGCCCGAGAAGTGCACCGAGTGCGTCGGCTTCTACGACCACGAGGCGTGCGCGGCCGTATGTCCCGTCGACTGCTGCGTGCCGAACCCGAGCATCCCCGAGACCGAGACCGTGCTGATCGCGCGGGCGAAGGTGATCCACCCCGACAAGACGTTCGGCGATGACTTCCCGTCGCGCTTCAAGGCGGGGGGCGTGCCGGCTTCCGCGGCGGCCGCGACGCCTGCCGCGGGTGCGCCGGCGGCTGCTGCCGCCGTGCCGGCACCCGCTGCCGCCGCAGCGGCACCTGCGTCGCCGGGGGCGGTCGCGGCGACGAGCCCCGAGGACGCGCTCGCGGCCGCGGTGCCCGCGCTCGAGGACTGGGGCATCCCGCTCGTCTGCTTCCGCTGCTCGGGGCAGTTCGAGGTGCCCTTCCAGTACATCAGGCCCGGCGTGGTGCTGCACTGCCCGCACTGCGTCGGCTCGTTCGTGTGCAACACCGCGCTCTACCAGGCGCTGTCGCGGCGGCTCACCAAGTTCTACTCGTCGTGGACGAGGAGCTTCGAGGAGTTCCGCGAGCGCCGCGCGCGCGAGCTCGAGAGCTTCGAGGCGGGCCAGAAGGCCGCGCTCGCGACCCTCGAGGCGGACCTGAAGCAGATCTCCGCCAAGGCGGAGCTCGCCGGAGCGCCGGCACGCAGCAGGGGCTTCTTCGGCTGACGCCGGGCCGCTCAGTACTCGCTGCGTAGCGCGACCGACGCGACGGGCTGCGCGAGCCCCAGGCTGCGCAGCAGCGCGATCGTGTACCAGCCGAGGTCGATCTCCCACCAGCGCTGCGCGAAGCGCGAGCTGCCGGGAAACTCGTGGTGGTTGTTGTGCAGCCCCTCGCCGCCGGTGATCACCGCGAGCAGCCACATGTTGCGCGCGCTGTTCGCGAAGCGCTGGTAGCCGATCCAGTGCGCGGCGCCGTTGATCGACGCGTTCAGGAAGACGTACAGCCCGACGTGCAGGCCGAACGCGATCGCGCCGAGCAGCGGCCCGAAGGCGGTCATCAGAAGCGCGGCGAAGATGCCGAGGCCGAGCCAGCTGTTCGAGAACAGCCGGTCCCAGCGGTCGTCGACCATGTCCCTGGTGAAGCGGGCGACCGTCTCGGCGTTCGCCGCCTCACGCCGGTAGTACGCGTAGTTGAGGAGCTGGATCTGCCAGAAGCCGTGCACGTACGGCGAGTGCGGGTCGCCCTCCGCGTCGGCGAACTTGTGGTGCTTGCGGTGCACCGCCGCCCACTGCCGCGGCTCGATGCCGGTCGTGAGCCAGATCAGGAAGCGCATGGCGAGCTGCACGGAGGGCGCGAGCGTCACCGCCCGATGCGACAGGGCGCGGTGCAGGTACACCGTGGTGCACAGCGTCGCGATCTGCACCGTGACGAAGACGCAGATCAGCGCGAGCACCAGGTCGCGCATCGAGAAGGTCAGCAGATCGAGCATCGGACGGACTTTCCTCCCTCAGCAAAGGCCGCGGGATGCGCGGCCGCGTTCAGCTAACTACGGCGTCACGGGGGCCGCAAGCGGGTCCGTGCGCGCGGCGCTTCGTGCGTTGGCCGCACGGCGCGCTCGTGGTACCTTGCTGGCTCGCATGCTCGACGATTGTGTGCTGCGCGAGAAGATCCTGGAGCTGCTGCGCCCGTACGCGTCGAACTGGAGCGGCTCGCTGCGCCGCGGCGACCTGGTGATCCCGCAGGTCGAGGTCAGCCGGGTGATCCAGGACATCGCCGCGGCCGTCCAGGAGGCGCTCGACGAGCGCTCCGAGGCGTCCGACCTCGCGCTGTTCCGCTTCCTCGCCGACTCGCGCCGCCTGTCCTCGGTGCAGGACCAGGCGAAGCTGCTGCGCGAGCAGTTCCTCGTCCTCGAGCGCAAGCGCTAGATCGACGCGCAGCCCATCGCGCGGTGGCCGGGCTACGCGCCTGCTCCGGCGCCTGACGGCGCGACGGCCGGAAATGGCACACGCGCGCGCTCGAGTGTGTCATTCCGGACCCGGGGCGCACACCGGAGTGGACGCTCCGCTGGTCGCCAGGCCGGCAAATCGGGATCTTTCTCGAGCCGCTCGCCGCCCGGGCGCTGGCACGCGGGATGCTCCAGAGCGGAGCATCCCCCAAGCACCCCTCGGCCCTGCCGGAGCCCCTCCCTCCGGCAGGGCCACCCGCCCTCCCCCGGGCGGCTCCGCGGCACGCCACACGGCCCGCGGACAGGTGCTCGGCAGCCCGCGAACCCCCCTTCGCAGGGCCCGTTCCGGTGACCGTTTGCGGGCGTTGGACCGTCTGCTAACGCTAATGCACTGCTTCAGGTCGTTTAAGCCAACCTGAACGTCGCATCCATGCACATCGAGACCCTCAAGGTCTTCTGCGACCTCGTCGACACCGGCAGCTTCTCGGTCGCGGCGGCACAGAACTTCGTCACCCAGTCGGCCGTCAGCCAGCAGATCCGCACGCTCGAGACGCGCTACGGGCGCAAGCTCGTCGAGCGCGCCAAGCGCCGCGTGCGCCCGACGCCCGCGGGGGAGATCTTCTACGAGATCTCGAAGGAGATCGTCACCCGCTACCAGGACCTCGAGGGACGGCTGCAGGCGTTCGCCAACATCGTCGCGGGCACCGTGCGGGTCGCGACGGTGCACTCGGTCGGCCTCTACGAGTTCTCCGACGAGCTCAAGCGCTACGTGAAGGCCTATCCGAACGTGAACGTCCGGCTCGAGTACAAGAAGTCGAACCAGATCTACGAGGACGTGCTCTCCGGGACGCTCGACGTCGGCGTCATCGCGTATCCGACCAAGCGCCCGCAGATCCGCCTGATCCCGTTCCGCGAGGACCGGCTGGTGCTGATCTGCAGCCCGGCGCACCCCTTCGCGAAGCAGAAGACGATCTCGGTCAAGAAGCTCGACGGGCAGAACTTCGTCGGCTTCGAGAAGGACATCCCGACGCACAAGGCGATCGAGCGAGCGCTGCAGAAGCACGGGATCCGCGTGCACTACGTCGCCGAGGTCGACAACATCGAGGTGATCAAGCGGATCGTCGAGGTGGGCACGGGGATCTCGATCGCACCGGAGCCGGCGGTGCGTCCCGAGGTGCGCAACAAGTCGCTGATCGCGATCCCGCTCGCCGACGAGACCTTCCTCCGCCCGCTCGGCATCATCCACAAGGAAGGCCGCCACTTCTCGCCCGCAGCCGAGAAGTTCATCGAGATCCTGACGCCGCCCGCCGAAGGCTAGTCAGGAGCCGCGCCCGCTGGAGCGGCCCGCGGCCGCGAGGTCGTCGAGCGTCGCGAGCTCGGCCTCGAGGTGCGCGCGCCTGCGCAGGCCGGCGAGCCGCTCGACCGTCGTCGCGTGCCGCTCGTCGCCGAGCGCACGCCGCAGCCGCTCGCGCGTGCTGCGCTCGGCGCGCAGCAGCTTCGGGTCGAGCGGCTGCCCGAGGTACGCGGCGAGCGCCGCCTTGACCAGCAGCGGGCGTTGCAGGAAGGCGCGACACGCGCCCCGTCGCGCCAGCCAGTCGCGCAGCGCGGTACGCCCCGCGCCGGTCAGCTCGTAGACGCGACGCTTGCGGCGCGGCGCGGGCTGCTCGGCGGCCGGGGCGACCAGCCCGGCGCGCTCGAGATCGGCGAGCGTCGCGTAGATGCGCGACGGCTCGAGCGAGCGCTCGGAGAGAAGGACCTGCTCCAGACGCC
>JBFMAS010000203.1:0-10144 GCA_040755575.1 Thermodesulfobacteriota bacterium | reverse complement strand
GACCTCGCCCCGCACGACGTCGTCGTGCTCGCGCCCGGCACGTACCGCGAGCGCATCGTGATCCGCACCCCGCACGTCACGTTGCGCGCCGAGGCGGCGGGCGTGCGCCTCTCACCGCCGGACGTGGGCGGCGCCGCGCTGCGAGTGCGCGCCGTGCGCGGCGTGACGCTGCAGGGTCTGACCATCGTGGGTGGAGGGGCAGGGGTCGGTGCCACGGGCGACGTCGACGGGCTTCGTCTCGTCGACCTCGCCGTGGCGGCGAGCGCGGGGGATGGCGTCGTCCTCACCGGAACGGGGGCGATCGCGCTCGAGCGCACGACGGTGCGCGGAGTGGGCGGCAATGGCGTCGTCGTCCGCGGCGTGCGCGCCCGCCTACACGACGTACGCGTCGAGGGGTGCACCCGGACGGGCGTGCGCCTGCTGCGCGGCGAGGCGCACCTGCGCTCCGTCGTGCTGCACGCGAACGGTGACGCCGGGCTGCGGGCGCGGCGCGGCCGCGTCGTGCTGCGTGAGGCGCTGGTCGCCGAAAACCGCGGCCCCGGCATCGCCCTCGACGAGCCGGTCGCCGCGACCATCGCCGACACCCGTCTCTGGGACAACGCGGTCGACCTGGTGCCACCGGAGACGACGGTGGGCGCCGGCGTGCGCTTCGGCGCACCCGCACGCGAGGGCACCGCAGCGGCTACCCGCGACGGCGGCCGCGACCTCTACTCGCCGACCGACGGCGCCGCGCTCTCGCCGTAGCGCTCGAGCTTGCGGTAGAGCGTCTTCCGGTCGAGCCCGAGGATGCGTGCGGCGAGCGTCTTGTTGCCCGCGACCGCCTCCATCACGCGCAGGATGTAGCGCCGCTCGACCTCCTCGATCGGGACGAGCTCGGAGGGATCGTCGCTCGCGATGAGCACGTGCGAGCGACGGTACGAGCGGATCTTCTCCGGCAGGTCGTCGACCATGACCTGATCGTAGCGCGCGAGCGTGACGGCGCGCTCGATGCAGCTCTGCAGCTCGCGCACGTTGCCGGGCCACGGGTAGGCGAGAAGCTTCTCGGCTGCCTGGGGCGACAGCCCGATCACCGGATGGCCCGAGCGCTCGCAGACGCGACGCACGAGCTCCTGCGCGAGCAGCAGGACGTCGCCGGCGCGGGCGCGCAGCGGTGGCAGGTCGAAGTGGATGACGTTGATGCGGAAGAAGAGGTCCTCGCGAAAGCGTCCTTCCTCGACCGCCGATTCGAGGTCGCGGTTGCTCGCGGCGACGATGCGTGCGTCGAAAGCGGTCTCGGCTTCGCTGCCGAGCGGACGCACGACCCGCTCCTGCAGCGCACGCAGCAGCTTCGGCTGAAGCGCGAGCGGCAGATCGCCGATCTCGCGAGGAAGAGCGTGCCGCCGTTCGCCTGCACGAAGAGGCCGTTGCGCGAGGTGCGCGCGTCGGTGAAAGCGCCGCGGGCGTGGCCGAAGAGCTCGCTCTCGAGCAGCGTCTCCGGCATCGCGGCGCAGTTGATCGCGACGAACGGGCCGGCGCGGCGCCGTCCGCGCCGGTGCAGGGCGCGGGCGACGAGCTCCTTGCCCGTGCCGCTCTCGCCCGTGATCAGCACGGTCGCATCCGAGTCCGCGATGCGCTCGATCATGTCGCGCAGCTTGCGCATCGCCTCGCTGACGCTGATCAGCTGGTCGTCGACGCCGTTGCCGCGCACGTCGCGCCGCAGGCGCTTGACCTCGTCGCGCAGCCGCTTGTGCTGCACCGCGCGATCGAGTGCGAACAGAAGCTCGTCGATCTCGAACGGCTTCGTGATGAAGTCGTAGGCGCCGACGCGGATGGCCGCGACCGCGGTCTCCAGGCTGCCGAACGCCGTGATGACGATCACCGGCACGTCGGGAAAGCTCGCCACCACGCGCTCGCAGAACTCGAGGCCGTTCATCCCGCGCATGTGGAGGTCGGTGACGACCGTCTCGACGTCGGCGAGCCCGAGGTAGTCGAACGCCTCGGTCGCCGACTGGCGCCAGGTCGTCGCGAAGCCCTTCCTGCGCAGGCCCGCCTCGAGGAACTCGCACATGGATCGATCGTCGTCGACGATCAGCACGCGTCCGGTCATGCCACGGCCTTTCGCACGCCGGTCCGGTCCGGCGCCGTCGCCGGCGGCAGCACGATGCTGAAGCGTGTGCCGCGGCCGAGCTCGCTCGACACTTCGATGGAGCCGCCGTGCTCGCGTACGATGCCGTACGCGACGGCGAGGCCGAGCCCGGTGCCCTCACCGACCTCCTTGGTGGTGAAGAAGGGCTCGAAGACGTGCGGCAGGTGCTCGCGGGGGATCCCCGCGCCGGCGTCGCTCACCGAGAGTGCGAGCAGCTCCTCACGCGCGCCGTCGGCCGCCGCTGCGGCGGCCCGGCGTTCGATCGCCAGCGAGACCACGCCACCGCGCGGCGTCGCCTGGATCGCGTTCACGATCAGGTTGGCGATCGCCTGCTAGAGCTGGTTGTGGTCGGCGCGGACGCGCGCGCCTTCGCCGCCCCGCGCGAGCGTCATGGTGACGCCGCTCTTCTCGGCCAGCGGCGAGAGCATCTCCACCGTGCGCGCGACGAGCGCGCGCAGCTCCGTCTCGGCGAGCTTCGGGCCCGTCCTGCGCGAGAAGTCGAGTAGCTGGCAGATGATCGCCGTCATGCGGCGGGTCTGCTCGACGATGACGCCGGCGCTCCGGGCGAGCTCTTCGGAGGAGAGCTCGCCGCTGCGGATCATGCCCGCGTGTCCCGACACCACGTTGAGCGGCGTGCCGAGCTCGTGCGCCACGCCCGAGGCGAGCTGGCCCACCGTGCGCAGCCGATCGACGTGTCGCAGCTGCTCGATCGCCTGGATGCGCGCCTCGGTCTCGAGCCGCGTCTGCCTCTGTGCTTCGGCGAGGCGCTCGCACATGGCGTTGATCTCGTGCGCGAGCTCGCCGATCTCGTCGCGCTGGCGCAGGATGAGCGGGCCCGACAGGTCGCCGGCGCCGACGCGCCGTGCTTTCTCGCTGAGCAGTCGCATCGGCCGGCCGACGAACCACACGCCAACGGCGGTCGCGATCAGGGCGCACACCATCGCGACGCCGAGCGCGGTGAGGAGAATGGTGAGCTGGCTCGTGCGGATGAAGCTCTGCTCGTGGCGCAGCGATTCCGAGAGCTCGAGCGCCGCCGGACGCTGACCATCGAGCAGCAGCGGCCAGAAGAGATAGCGCCGCTGTCCCGAATCCGCGTCGCGAACGAAGGTCACCTCGGTTCCACGCTCGAGGTCGTCGACGTGCGCGGGCGACAGGCCGGGGGGGAGCTCGCTGACGCCGAGGTCCTCGAGCCACAGCCACCGCAGGTCGATCTCCTCACGCAGCAGGTTCACCTCCTGCACGAAGCGCCGCGCGCGCTCCTCGCCGTCGTAGCGCCGGACCGCCTCGGTACCGGAGGCGAGGGCGCGCGCGGTCGCACGCAGGTCGCGCTCCGACTCGACATCGAAGAAGTGCACCTGGCTGCGCAGCCGCAGGTACGCGTTGCACGCCATGACGGCAAAGATCGCCACCACCAGGGCGAGGATGAGCTTGCGAGCGAGCCTCATCGCCTTCCCGCCGCATCATCGACGCCGCTCGCGATTCTGTCGAGCCGATAGACGGTCGGACGACGTCATCGTTCGCCGACGACGATGGTGACGGCGTCGCCGAGCGGCCGCGCGGCGGGATAGGGCGGCCGCGGCGCCGAGGCGGGGGGCGCGATCGGCGGGTAGATCACGGTGACGGCCGCGACGCCGGGACGGATCGGGGTCACCGAGCCCGGCGGTAGTCCGTCGCCGCCGCTGCTGACGCGCAGCACGGAGGGATCGGACGAGCTCCAGCTGACGTGCTCGTCGAGCGGCACGGTGGCGCCGCTCGCGATCTCGAGCCGGGCCGAGAGCTTGAGCGGATTGCCGACCGTCGTCCGCAGCGTGCCGTTGCTCGGCTGCGGCGTGATCACCACGCGGCGTGGCTCGCCGGAGCCCTGCGCGATCGCCGGGCCGAGGAGCAACGCGGTCGACAGTGCGACCGTGCTCGCCGCCACGGAGAAAGGCAGCCCGAGGTTGCGAGCACGGAGCACCGGAGGGGGCATCGAGAAGTCGTCTGTCGTGAAAAGACCGGTCGGGGATGGTGGCGAGACGTAGCAGCCGTCGTGCCGCGCACGGCGAATCGTCGGCGCGCGAAAGTCGAGCATCCCCGGCGCAGGCGCATCTCGCGGCAGCACGAGGTCATCGCCGGCGAGTGGGGAATTTTGCCACGCGGGGCGGATTGCCTCGAAGCGGCCCGCGGTCGAACGGGACGCGAGCCGCGCCGAAGCGCGCCGGCACCTTGGCGTGAAGCTCGTGGTCGAGTACACGCGAGCCGTGCGGCGTGACGGGCGACTCGTCGGCGAGCGTGTCTCGTCCAATCGCAGGCGCGTCGCGGCACGAGCGGGGCTCGTCGCGATCGTCCCCGCTGTCGCCGATCCGACGCCCGCCGACGCCGCCCGGTCGGCGCAGGACGCGTGATTCGCACCGAGCGGAACTGGAGGTCATTCGATGAGCGACGACGGACCGATCCTCGTCACGGGGGCGGCCGGTCGACTGGGTGCAGTCGGGCGAACCGTGACCGGCCTGCTGCTCGACCGCGGGCTTGCGGTGCGCGCCATGGTGCACCGCGAGGACGACCGGGCCGCGGCCTTGCGCGCCGCCGGCGCCGACGTGGTGCTCGGAGACCTGCTCGAGCCCGCCGACGTCCATCGGGCCGTCGGCGGATGTCGGCGGGTCTACTTCGGCATGTCCGTGTCCGCCGGCTACCTCGAGGCGACGGTGACCATGGCGGCGGTCGCGCGGGAGCTCGGGGTGGACGCGCTGGTCAACATGTCGCAGATGACCGTCTCCCAGATGAGCGTCCGGCACACCACGCCGAGCCCTCAGCAGCGGCAGCACTGGCTCGGCGAGCAGGCCCTCGCGTGGTCCGGCCTGCCGGTCGTGACCATCCGGCCGACGGTCTTCCTGGAGGGCTTCTTCCTGCCCCTCACCGCTCCGAGCGTCCGCGAGCGAAGCCGCATCGAGCTGCCGTTCGGGCGCGGCAAGACGAATCCGGTCGCAGCGGCCGACGTCGCGCGGGTCGTCGCAGCCGTCCTCGAGGACCCTGCGCCGCACCTGGGTCGGACCTACGAGCTCACCGGTCCGCGGTCGCAGGACATGGATGGGATCGCGCGGGAGTACTCGACGGCCCTGAACCGCGAGGTCACGTACTCGGACATTTCCCCCGACGACTGGGAACGGGAGCTCAGCAAGGCGGGATTGCCGGAGCACCTGAGCAAGCACCTGGTGACGATGGCCGAGCTCAACCGGGCGGGTCGGTACGACCGGATGGCGGACGGCGTGGAGCGGGTGATCGGCCGGCCGCCGACGAGCGTCCAGGAGTTCGTGTCGCTGCACGCGGACGAGTTCGGCGGCCGTCGATCCTGACGTCGGCCACGCGAACACACGAAGGGATTCGCGATGACCAATCACGTTGCGGGGAAGTCGATCGTGACCACCGGGGCCGGCAGCGGCTTCGGCAGGCTGGTCTCGGAGCGCGTCGCGGCGATGGGCGCGAAGGTCGCCTGCGCCGACCTCGACCTGGCCGCCGCCGAGGCCGTCGCCGCGGCGATCGGCGCGGCCGGCGGCACGGCGCGCGCGTTTCGCGCCGACGTCGCCAGCATCGCGGAGATGCGCGCGCTCGCACGGTCGGCGGTCGAGGCGTTCGGCGCGATCGACGTCCGAATCGCTGCGCATCGAGGCGCGCGGCAAGATCAAGGTGACGATCGTCAAGCCGACCGGCGTGCCGGCGACGGGTCTCGCGAGCACGGTGATCAAGCAGGCCGCCGCGGTGGGCATCCTCGGCCAGAACGCGGCGGAGTTCATGGAGATGTTCGGCGAGATGGCGGAGGGCCGCTTCCCGGCGGAGCGGCTCGACCCGGGCAGCGTCGGCTATCCGAGCCTCGCCCCCGAGTTCATCGCCGCTGCGATCGTGCACGCGATCGACCAGCCCTGGGGAGTGTCCATCGGCGACGTGACCGTGCGCGCCGCCGGCGACCACTTCATTCTGTAGGAGCTCGGTCCAGGAGCCGTGCAGCGGCGCGCGGCGCGTCGCCGCTGCCGGCGCGCTGGGCGCCGCGACCCGCAGCCCCGGACAGCGCGAGCCAGCACGCATAGCCGATCCCCACCCAGACCAGCTCGCGGACCCGCTTGACGGTGGCGACGGCGAGCGCGTCGTCGGCGGCGACGCCGAAGGCGCCCAGCACGAGCACCCACGCGCCCTCGTGGACGCCGACGTCGCCGGGGACGAGGAAGCTCGCGAAGGTCGCGGCAGCCACCGCTGCCGTCGCGGCGAACGCGACCGCGGTCGACGTCGTGCCGTCGAGCAAGGCGAGCAGGAGAGAGGTCTCGAGCACGGCCACCAGCAAGGCGGCGACGAACCAGACGACGGACAGCGCGAACCTGCGGCGTCGGCGGCGATAGTAGCCGGCGAGCGCGCGGTCGAGGCGAAAGGCCGCAAAGCGCGTGCGGCCCAGGGAGGAGAGGCCGAGCCGCGCGATCAGGTCGCCGCCGCGTGCGACCGTGCCGCGGAGCTGCACGAGGAGAAACGCTGCAGCGAGCGCCGACTCGACGATCGCGAGCGCGATCATCGCCTGGACGACGACGCTCGCGCCGCCGAGCATCGTCGCCGCGACGACGCTCGCCGGAACGGCGAAGAGCGCCTGCGCCACGACGTCGCTGGTCTTGCCGATGACCAGGCTCGGCAGGGTCTCGGCCACGCGGAGCCGAGGCCGGAGGAGCAACGCCTTCACCGCGTCACCGCCGACGTTCGCGGTCGGCGTGGTGTGGTTGAACGCCTCGCCCGCGAGCCGGACGGCGGTGAGCCGGGCGAGCGTTACGCGGTCACGAGGAAAGGCGTAGCGCCACGCGAGCGACTCGCAGACGACGATCAGAGCCGCGGGGAAGAGCGCCAGCACGGGGAGCCACCACGACAGGCTCCGCAGCGCGTCGGCCAGCGGCACCACGCCGACGTGGCGAACGAGCAGGATCAAGCCCGCGAGCCCGAGCGCGAGGAAGACGAGCTGGACTCGCTGCATCGTCATCCAGCCGCCCGCAAGCGAATCGGCCGGCTCGTGTCAGAGCCCGCCGATCCAGCGGCGGTTCTCGATCACCGCGGACACCGATTCGAGGTTGCTGCGCCGCGCGATGCGGGCCGCCGCCCGGGCCGGCCGGCCCGCGCGCAGATCGTGCAGCGCATCCGAGGCGTTCACCGCGACGTGCTGCATCACGCTCGAGTCCCGGTAGCAGTCGACCATGCAGCGCGTGCAGCCGTCCCGGACGTACCTGGAGTCGTCCAGGTCGAAGATCGAGCCGATCGGCGTTTCCCAGTGGTGGCAGCGCCACACGAGCAGGTTCCAGTCGAGGTAGAAGTAGCGGTAGCCCCCGAGGCACTCGAAGCGCTGCGGCTCGCCGCGCAGGAAGCGCTGCATCTCCTCGAGCGCCGCCGTCGGATTGACGACCGGGAAGCGCCGCTTGAGCCGCTTGATCTGCTCGAGGCGGCGGTCGAGCTCCTGCGCCTCGAACTCGACCAGAGGCGAGCGTGCGTGGCCGAGGAAGCTCGAGGGCAGCTCGGACAGCGGGTAGGAGAACGTGACCGCGTCGAAGCCGAGGCGCTCGAGCAGCGATGCGAGCGCGTCGAGGTCGTCGACGAGACGGCTCACGGTCACCGACGCGGTGACCTGGATCCCTTCCTCGCGCAGCGCGGCGGTGGCGCGGCCGATCTTGTCGCACACCCCGGGCAAGCCCCGGTTTTGCTCGTGAGCGTCCGCACTCTCCGAGTCGATCGAGATCTGGACGCTCGACACGCCGGAAGCCGCGAGCTCGCGGCAGCGCGGCTCCGTCAAGCGCGAGCCGTTCGTCACCAGCAGGACCTGCATGCCGCGAGCGCGGGCGTACGAGGCGATGTCGTCGAAGCCGGAGTGGAGCAGGGGCTCGCCGCCGGTGAGCACGAGGTAGCGGATGAACTGACGGTGGAGCACGTCGATGGCGGCTCGTGCCTGCTCGACCTCCACGGACTTCCAGGCCGTCCGTGGCAGCCGATCGAGCGCGAAGCTGCAGAAGTCGCACCCGGCGTTGCATGCGTTGGTGATCGCGAAGATGCACTGCCCCGGACCGCCGGTCCGCAGCGTGCTCAGGAGCCACTGCCACCCAGATTCGAGCGATGGCGCCACCAGTGCGTTTTCATAGCGCTCCCCGGGAGCGCACGCGACGCCCTTCAGCGAGGACGCAACGGGGCCGCGACCCTAGGCAGCGTCCCTGAAGTCTGCGATCTGCGCAGCGAGCGCGCGCTGGAAGGCGGGCCGCGCGGTGCACCGCTCGACGTACGCGGCGAGGCGCGCGTCGCTGGTGACGAGGTCGGTGTGCCCGAGGATCCGCAGCACGGTCGTCATCATCAGGTCGCCCGCGGTGAAGCGTCCACCGTCGAGATAGGGCTCGTCACCGAGCGACCGGGACAGCGCGGCCAGACGCTTCTGCACGAGCTCCACCGCTCCCGGCCGGCGCAGCTTCGCCCATTCCTCGTCCGCATGGAACAGGTCGATCGCCGCGATGTTCATGACGAAGGGCTCGATCGAGTTGAGCGCGGCGATCAGCCATTGGGTCGCACGTGCGCGTGCGCGCGCCTCCTTCGGCAGGAGCGTCTCGCTGCGCTCGCCGACGTGGAGCACGATGGCGCCGGATTCGAAGAGGACGAAGCCGTCCTCCTCGAAGACCGGCACCTGTCCGAACGGCTGCAGCGCGCGGTACTCGGGCCTGTCCTGCTCGCCCTGCTGGAGGAGGCGCGTCTCGTACGGCAGGCCCGCCTCCTCCAGCGCCCAGCGCACGCGCAGGTCGCGCACCTGGCCGCGGGCGAAGTCCGGAACCCACTTGAACGCGGAGATCGTGATCATCGACATCCTCCCTTCCGTCGGAAAGCGTTCGCTTTCACGAGCTGGTCGAACGGGAAGCGTCCGGATCGACGACCGGGCGAAAGGAAAATCGACGCACCCGGGGGCCCGCGTTCTCGCGCGATGTCCTCCAGGCTCAGCCGCGCGGCAGACGCAGCCCGACGAGGAACGCCGGGTTCGGCAGCCCGACCGGCCAAACGACGAGGTCGTCCGCGACCGCGGGCCAGCCGCTGATGCCGCCCGGCGCATCCCACGTCCACACCGTGGCGCCGGTCGCGGCGTCGTCGCGGCGTTGCCGTAGGAGCCGCGCCCGGGCAGCTCCACCTGCCACGCCGGCGCCAGGCTCGCGACGTTCGAGGGGGCGCGGCAGAAGCGCGACCGCGTCGTCGTCACCATCGACCTCCGTCG
The DNA here is from genome assembly GCA_040755575.1 of Thermodesulfobacteriota bacterium. GTDB lineage: Bacteria > Desulfobacterota > Binatia > UBA12015 > UBA12015 > DATCMB01. Next base: position 782 of record JBFMAS010000203.1, on the reverse strand, counting down.
CCTGTCCGCCGCGCCTTGGAGCGCCGGCAGGTGCAAGGGGATGTTGCCCGCGCCCGGCCGGCTTCCAAGTCGACGGCGACGACGCGCTCAGAACCCGGACACGGCGAAGAACTTCCCCGGGCTCTCGCCCTGCGGATCGATCGATCCGGTGAGCAGCACGATCGGCGCGAAGCAGTCCTGCGGAAGGGAGACGGTGTCGGCGAGCCGCGCGTCGCCGTCCTCGGGGAACGGCACGGCACGGGTACGCGCCGCCTCTGCGGGGAGGCCCCCCGCGTCGTGGCACACGATGCGGGCCAGCAGGTCGGGCGATGGATTCTGGCCGAGGGCCGGGATGATGAGGCCCTTGGTGCGCACGATGATCAGCGCCGCGACGCTCGGCAGCCGCTGGATGCTGACCCGGCCGCGCTCGATCGACCACGTCGCGACCGACGACGGAAAGCCGGCGATCACCTGGTCGGCGACGTTGCCGCGCAGCTCCGCGACGTAGGACGGGTCGGCGGCGGCGTCCGGCGGGTCCGCGCCCGCCACCAGCAAGACCGTCATCGCGATCACCAGAGCGAATTTCATCATCGACGTCTCCTTTCCACGGGCCGGCGGCCGCCGGCGTTCCCGCATGATCGCGGCGAGACGCCGCTGTTCACAATCCGCCAACGTGTGAAATGACCGTTCTCGTCTGCCGAACAGCGGCCGAAGCCGCGACGAGGAGGCTCTCGATGGACCGCATGACCGCGATGACGATCTTCGTGCAGGTCGTGGAGGCGGAGAGCTTCTCCAGGGCGGCC
>JBFMAS010000202.1:0-3160 GCA_040755575.1 Thermodesulfobacteriota bacterium | reverse complement strand
GACTCCTCGGAGGCCGCGATCCTGCGCCGGGCGCGCCGCCGCGCCGCAGCCGAGGTGAGCTTCTATGCGCACCTGATGAGCTACCTCGGCGTGATGGCGTTCCTCGCGCTGATCAACATCCTGACGACGCGCTACCCGTGGTTCCTGTGGCCGGCGCTCGGCTGGGGCGTGGGCTTGTTCGCGCACTACATGGCGGTGTTCGGCTCGCGCACGCTGAAGGAGCGGTACTTCTACCCCGCGGTCGAGCGCGAGGTGCGGCGCGAGACGGCGAGCGTGCGGACCGAGAAGCAGGCGAGCATCGACGAGCTGTCGGCGACCATCGCGCACGAGATCCGCAACCCGATCGCCGCCGCGAAGAGCCTGGTGCAGCAGATGGGCGAGGACCCGCGCTCGGTCGAGAACGTCGAGTACGCGAACGTCGCGCTCGAGGAGCTCGACCGGGTCGAGAAGAGCATCTCCCACCTGCTGCGCTACGCGAAGGAGGAGGACCTCAAGTTCGCGCCGACCAACCTCGCCGGCGTGGTCGACGCGGCGCTCACCGAGCTGCGCGCCAAGCTCGACGCGGCGCAGGTCTCGGTCGCGCGCAACTACATCGGCGGCCCGACGATCGTCGGCGACGCCGAGAAGCTGCGCCAGGTGTTCGCCAACATCTTCGACAACGCGATCGACGCGCTCGCTCCGGTCGAGCACGAGCGCAAGGTCGATCTGTTCATCGAGAACGGCCTCCCGAACCGCGCGCGCGTGCGCATCCGCGACAACGGCGTCGGCATCCCGGCCGAGAAGATCGACCGCATCTTCAACCCGTTCTTCACCACCAAGGAGAAGGGGACGGGCCTCGGCATGGCGATCTCGAAGAAGATCGTCGAGGCCCACGAGGGCGCGATCGACGTGCGCAGCGAGCCGACGCGCGGCACCGAGTTCGTCGTCACGCTGCCGCTGGAGCACTGAGCGAAGGTCATGCAGGGCAACGCCGTACAGGGACGCATCCTCATCGTCGACGACGAGAAGGCTCTGGTGCTCGCCATCAAGGGCCTGCTCGCGAAGGAAGGCTACCAGGTCGAGACGGCGTTCAGCGGCGAGGAGGCCGTGCGCCTGATCGAGACGGGCAGCTTCCACGTCGTCATCACGGACCTGAGCCTCGGCGGGATCACGGGCCTCGAGGTGCTCGAGCGCGCGCGCGCCGTCGACCCGGACCTCGCGGTCATCATGATCACCGCGTACGGCTCGGAGAAGGTCGCGGTGCAGGCGATGAAGCTCGGCGCCGCAGACTACCTGCCGAAGCCGTTCGACAACGACGAGCTGCGCGTCGTCGTGCGGCGCGTGATGGAGACGGCGCTCCTGAAGCGCGACCACCGCCGGCTCCTCGAGCAGGTGCAGGGCGCCTACAGCTTCGAGCAGATCGTCGGCGCGAGCCCGGTGATGCAGCGGATCTTCGCGACCATCGACAAGATCGCCGACACCGACGTGACGGTCCTGATCCGCGGCGACAGCGGCACCGGCAAGGAGCTGGTCGCGAACGCGCTGCACTACCGCAGCCCGCGGCGCTCGAAGCCGCTCATCAAGATGAACTGCGCGGCGCTCAACCGCGAGCTCGTCGAGAGCGAGCTGTTCGGGCACGAGAAGGGCTCGTTCACCGGCGCGGTGACCAGGCGCGAGGGGAAGTTCGAGGCGGCGAACGGCGGCACGCTGTTCCTCGACGAGGTCGGCGACATGCCGCTCGAGACCCAGGCCAAGCTGCTGCGCGCGATCCAGGAGAAGGAGTTCGAGCGCGTCGGCGGCAACCAGCCGATCAAGGTCGACGTGCGGCTCCTCGCCGCGACCAACCACGACCTCGAGGAGGCGGTGCGGCGCGGGCGCTTCCGCGAGGACCTCTACTACCGGCTGCGCGTCGTCGAGCTGGTGATCCCGCCGCTCGCCGAGCGCCGCGAGGACATCCCCCTGCTGGTCGACCACTTCCTGAAGCAGGCGGCGCAGCGCTTCAAGCGCGAGCCGAAGCCGCTCTCGGGCGACGCGCTGCGCGCGTGCTTGACGCACGAGTGGCGCGGCAACGTCCGCGAGCTGCGCTCGGCGGTCGAGCAGGCGCTGCTGCTCGCGTCGGGTCCGGAGATCACCGCCGCGGACCTGCTGCCCGCCGGGCCCGGCGGCGCGGCGTCGCCCCCGGGCGACGTGGCGCACGCGGCCGGGAACGGCGCGGCGACGCAGGCCGTCGCGCCGCCGGGCGCCCCGACGGCGCCCGGACGGTCGTTCCGCGAGGCCAAGGAGAAGCTGATCGGCGACTTCGAGCGCCGCTTCCTGCTCGACGCGCTCAGGCGCAACAGCGGCAACATCACGCGGGCCGCCGAGGAGATCGGCATGTACCGCCAGAGCTTCCAGCAGAAGATGCGCGAGCTCGGCATCACACCGGACGACGCGGCGTAGCGCCGCCGGGTCCGCACCGACGTACGCACGCGGCGCGCCGCGGGAAGGCGCGCGCGCTTTCGCTTGAAAGGAGCGAACGATGAGATTCGTGTCTCGACTGGTGAACCTCGTCCGCGGCAGCCTCGCGAACTGGCTCGGCGGACGCGAGAAGAAGAACCCCGCCGCGGTCTACGAGGCCGCGATCCAGCAGCGCCTCGAGCAGTACGTCACGCTGCGCCAGGCGACGGCGGGCGTGCTGTACATGCGCAGCAAGCTCGCGCGCGAGGTCGAGCTCAAGTCGGCGGCGCTCAAGTCGTTGAACCGTGAGCTCGACTACGCGGTCGAGCACGACCACGACGACGTCGCGCTCGCGCTGATCGGCAGGCGCGAAATGCTGTCGGCCGAGGTCAAGCGCGTCACCGACGAGCTCGCGGATCTGAACCGCGAGGCGGAGGCGGCGAAGAAGAACCTGATCGCGTTCCAGGGCGAGGTCGCACGGCTGCGCGAGGAGAAGGTACGCACGCTCGCGCGCCTCGCGAACGCGCACGCGCGCCTGCGCCTGCAGGAGACGATCAAGGGCCTGTCGCCCGACGCCGACATCCAGGCGCTCGAGGAGGTGCGGGCGCACGTCGAGCGGCTGGTCGCCGAGGCGCAGGTGAGCCGCGAGGTGAGCGATGCCGAGCTCGAGAAGAAGCTCGAGGGCATCCGCGAGGCCGAGGCGACGACCGCGGCGCGCGCACAGCTCGAGGAGCTGAAGCGCGCG
>JBFMAS010000201.1:0-9945 GCA_040755575.1 Thermodesulfobacteriota bacterium | reverse complement strand
GTCGATAAGATCGACGTCGCGCGATGGTGGAGTCGGTCGCGATCGTGCCTGTGTCCGGTAACACCCGAGCTGCCGCCGCTGTAGGCCTACGCCATCGGGCGACCTGGGAGAGACGACCCCGCCTCACTTGGTCGGCTCGTTGCGCGCGGATCCGCTGCCGAGCCATACAGCGTCGTCGCCGAGACGAGCAACATCGACGAGCTGCGGGCGTGGGCGGATGCCGCTCGCAGCGGCGGCGCGCAGGTCTGGATGCAGCTGAATCACCGCGGTCGACTGGCGTTGCGCGCGGTCGCCGATCGCTCACTGGCCCCGTCCGCCGTGCCGCCGAGGGAGCGGTCGTTGCAATGGGCGCTGGCGCCGCCCGTCGAGATGACCGAGGCCGACATCGCCGGAATGATTGACGCGTTCGCGGCCGCTGCCGCATCGGCCGATCGCGCGGAGTTCGACGGCGTCGAGATCCACGCCGCGCATGGTTACCTCCTGAGCCAGTTCTCTCGCCGTTGGGACACACCTATCTGGATGACCTCCGATCGGCGCACCTCGTGGGCTTGCAACGGAACCTCGTCGATCGCGGTCTCGCCAAGGCTTCGGTCGACAACATCGTCCACAGCGCGCTTCGCTCGCTTCTCCGAGCGGCGCGCGTAGCGGGGTACCCGATTCCCGATCTACGGCAGCTCTACGACAAGGACTTCGTGCGCCGCCTTGCCTCGGCGCAAGAGCCGGACATCGACCCGTACACCGCCGAGGAGCGGGACTCGATCGTCGAGCACTACGCGACGTCGCGCCGCCACTTCTATGCGTTCATCTTCTTCCGCTTCTGGACCGGGACTCGCCCTGGTGAGGCGATCGGTCTGCGCTGGGGAGACGTGGACTTCGCCCGTCAGGTAGCCCGCATCCGCCGAAGCAGAGTCCTCGGGCACGACGGCGAGACAAAGACGCGCAAGAGCCGGCGTGAGGTCGTCCTGCACGAGGTCGTGATCGACGTCCTGCGCGAGATCAAGCCTCCTGCCGGCCCACGACGACTTCGTCTTCACGACGCCAGCGGGCACTCCGGTCGATGAGACCAACTTCCAAGGCCGCGAGTGGCGTCGCGCGCTCGCCGCGCTCAAGATCCGGCCACGGCCGTTCTACAACACCCGCCACACCTACATCTCGGAGATGCTCGAGCTGGGCGCGCGGCCGCTTTGGGTCGCGAAGCAGACCGGCACCTCGCTCGAGATGATCGAGAAGCACTACGGCCGTCCGCGCGACGCCGCCGATGAGCTCGATCGGCTCATCGGCGGCCGGGAAAGCGTCAAGCTAAAGGGGAACCCTGGGGGAACCCTGTCGGTCAGGCGGCTTCCGGAGGCCGTCGCGCCGAGCGCCTCAACGACGAAAGCCCCGGATTTCCCAGGGCTTTCTCCGAGAGCGGGCGACCGGGATCGAACCGGCGACGTCCAGCTTGGGAAGCTGGCATTCTACCGCTGAATTACGCCCGCCTGCCTCGCTGCTTACCGCTCGCCGCCGGATGGGTCAACGCGCCACCGCGCGCGGGCGGCGGCCGGTCGGGAGATCCACCTCCGCCGCCAGCTCCTCCATCCGCGCGCGCAGCTCCGCGACCTTCTCCGGCATCGCGGCGGCGAGGTCGTGCTGCTCGCCCGGATCCGCGTCGAGGTCGAACAGCAGGTCCGGGTGGTCGTAGCGCGCGTACAACGACTCGCCACCCTCGACCGCGAGCTTGAGCTTGAAGCGCCCCTCGCGGTAGCCGGCGAGCCCGCTCGAGTCCTGACGCCAGTAGAGGAAGCGGAACGGCCCGTCCGGGTCGCGCACGCCGCTGCCGTCGAGCAGCGCGACGATGTCCTTGCCGTCGAGCTCGACGGCGTCCGGCAGCGGCGCGCCGGCGAGGCGGGCGAGCGTCGGCAGCCAGTCGAGCATCGTCGCCGGCGCGTCGATCACCCGCCCGCCCGCGACGCGCCCGGGCCAGCGCGCGATCATCGGCACCCGCATGCCGCCCTCGAAGGTGCTGCTCTTGCCGTGGCGCAGATGGCCCGCGCTCCCGGAGTCCTGCGCGCCCTGCGGCACGGGCGCGTCGGTCGCCCACAGCAGCCACGGTCCGTTGTCGCTGGTGAAGACGACCAGCGTCTCCTCGTCGGCGCCCAGCGCCGCGATCTCGCGCAAGAGCTCGCCGACGCTCGCGTCGAGCTCGGCGACGACGTCGCCGTAGAGCCCGCCGCGCGTCGTGCCGCGGAACGCGTCCGCCGCGTAGAGCGGCACGTGCGGCGCGTGGTGCGCGTAGTAGACGAAGAACGGCCTGCCCTCGCGCACCGCGCGGCGCATCACCGCGATCGCCTCGTCGGTGTAGCGGCGCGTCAGCGTCTCCTGGACCGCGGGCATCTCGACGATCTCGCCGTCGCGCATCAGCGGCACGCCGGGGCGACAATCGGGCAGCAGGCTGTTGCACGGCCGCGGCGGCACGGGCTCTCCGGGGAGCTGCGGCTCGTCCATGTCGTTCGAGTACGGCAGGCCGTAGAACACCTCGAAGCCGTGCCGGTCCGGCAGGTACTCGGGCAGGTGGCCGAGGTGCCACTTGCCGATCAGCGCCGTCGAGTACCCGCGCTCGCGCAGCAGCTCGGCGATCGTCGCCTCGGCGGGATCGAGCCCCTCCGTGCTGTCGGGGAAGAAGACGCCGCGCGGGTCCATCGGCATCCGCACGGCGTAGCGCCCCGTCAAGAGCGCGGCGCGCGAAGGCGTGCACACCGACGCGCCGACGTAGAACTGGGTCGCGCGCACGCCTTCGGCCGCCATGCGGTCGAGGTGCGGCGTGTGCGCGTCGGGGCTGCCGTAGCTGCCGAGGTCGCCCCAGCCGAGGTCGTCGGCAAGGACGAACAGGACGTTGGGCGACGGCGCCGCGGCCGCGCCGCCGTCGCTGCAGCCTCCGGCGGCGAGCGTCGCGCAGAGCAATCCCGCAGCGCAGCACGCCGCGCGCAGCCGCCGCGCGCGACCGCCGTTCGATCCACCGAGCCGCACGCCGGACGTCTACGGCGCGACGCGTGATGCAGGCAAGCGCCGCACGTCCTCGACACGCTCCTGCCGCTCGGCTAGCGATCGGCCATGACCGCCGTCTCGCCTGCTCGAGCGACGATCCTCGCGCTGACGCTGCTCGCGCTCGCCGCGACCGCCTGCGGCAGCGGCGACGACTGCGCCGGCTTCATCAGCGTCAACGCGACGCCCTCCGCCTGCGAGATGCTCGCCGAGGAGCTCGGCTGCTCGAGCTTCGACGCCGCAGGAGAGAGCTGCGGCCTCGTCGCCTGCGCGCGCTGCGACGGCCTGTAGACCGCCGCGTCCGCGCCACGTTTGGCCTACGAGCCTGCGCCCTTGCCGAGCTCGCGCAGCAGCGTGCCGATGCCCATCTCGACCTCGCGCGTCTGGCCGCCGCGGTCGAGGAACTCGCGCATCCGGGCGCGCGCCTCGGGCAGCGCGACCGACTCGTTGAACAGGTCGCCCTCGACGAGCAGGCCGGGCTCCTGCGACGCCAGCGCGGCGTCGACCGCCGCCTTCGCGAGCCGTACCGCGTCGGCCGGCATGGCCGCGATGCGCTCGGCGAGCGAGCGCACGAACGACGTGAGCTCCCCGTCGGCGAGCACGCGGTTCACGTAGCCCATCGCGGCGGCCTCCTCCGCGTCGACGTCGCCGCAGCCGAGCACGATCTCGAGCGCGCGGGCGCGGCCGACCAGGTGCGCGAGCCGCTGCGTGCCGCCGCCGCCCGGGATGATGCCGAGCGCGACCTCGGGCTGGGCGAGGCGCGTCTTGCCGCGCGCCGCGAAGCGCATGTCGAGCGAGAGCAGGAGCTCGGAGCCGCCGCCGCGGGCGATGCCGGCGATCGCACCGATCGAGACCTTGGGCATCCGCCGCAGGCGCTCCAGCAGCGCGACGAACGGCCCGATCTCGGTGAGCTTCGGCGGCTTCGTCTCGGGCAGCGTCAAGATCCAATTGACGTCGGCGTGGGCGATGAAGAAGTCCGGATCGGCGCTCTGGAAGACGATCACCCGCACGTCGCGGTCGTCCTCGACCAGCGGCACGAGCTGGCCGATGTCGAGGAACAGCGGCAGATCGAAGAGGTTGATCGGCGGATGGTCGATCGTCACCCAGGCGACACCGCGCACGATCTCCACACGCAGCGCCTGAAAGCCATCGTAGCGCGCCATCACGACCTCCTTCCCGAAGACCCCACTATGCTTTGGCGGCGCGCCGAGGCAACGTCGGTAGCGCCGCGGCCGTCGGGATCGTATGATCCGGCGCGATGCAGGACGTGATCCGGCGGGCCTTCGCCGCCTCGATCAACGCGAAGGAGCGCTTCGTCGTCGAGCACGGCGAGACGCTCGAGCGCGTCGCGAGGCTGATGGCCGAGGCCCTGCAGCAGGGACACAAGATCCTGCTGTTCGGCAACGGCGGCAGCGCGGCCGACGCGCAGCACATCGCGGCCGAGTTCGTGAACCGCTTCATGGTCGAGCGCCGTCCGCTGCCTGCGATCGCGCTCACCACCGACACCTCCGCGCTCACCTCGATCGGCAACGACTACGGCTTCGACCAGATCTTCGCGAAGCAGATCGAGGCGCTCGGCGCGGCGGGCGACGTCGCGCTGGCGATCTCGACCAGCGGCAGCTCGCCGAACGTGCTGCGCGCGATCGAGGCGTGCGGCCGCGTCGGCCTGTTCGTCGTCGGCCTGACCGGCGGCGACGGCGGCAAGATGCGCGACCAGGTCGACTTCCTGCTCAACGTGTCGGCGACGCGCGAGACCGCGCGCGTGCAGGAGACGCACATCCTCGCGGCGCACGTCCTGTGCGACCTGGTCGACCGGCAGCTCTTCCCCGAGGGCTACCGCAAGGGCCGCGAGGTTTGAGCCGTCCGCGCACGACGCCCCTCGAGCGCGACGACTCGCCGGCGGCGTTCATGGCGGCGGGCGTCCCGGGCGAGGGCCGCAAGCCGCGCCGGCACGCGCGCGTGGCGGCGGCCGCCGGCACGGACGAGCCTCGGGACGCGCACGCAGCGCCGGCGCCGCCCACGCCAGCCGCGGCGGCGCTCGAGCGAGCCGCAGCGACGACGATGCGGGCGCTGCGTCCCCCGCCGCGCCCGAAGCTCGACATCCGTCGCGCGCGCACCTACCCGCTCGCGCGGCGGCAGAGCAAGGTGGCGGCGCACGAGATCGGTGGACGGCTCGAGCCGGGGCTGAGCTTCGCCGGCTGGCTCGAGCGCCTGCCGAACATCCTCGCGGCCGCCGACCTGCGCTTCGCCGCCGAGACCATCGCGCGCGCGCGGCTCGCCGGCCGCGGCGTCGCGCTCGGCATGGGCGCGCACCCGATCAAGGTCGGGCTGTCGCCGCTGATCGTCGACCTCATGGAGCGCGGGGTGATCACGTCGGTCGCACTCAACGGCGCCGGCATCATCCACGACTTCGAGCTCGCGGTCGCGGGCTGCACGTCGGAGGACGTCGGCTCCGGCCTCGACCGCGGCCGCTTCGGCATGGCGCGGGAGACCGGTGCGGTGCTGAACCGCGTCATCCGCGACGGCGCGGCCGCGGGGCTGGGGCTCGGCGAGGCCGTCGGGCGCCACGTCGCGGGCAGCCGCTACCCGCATCGCCAGCTCAGCATCACCGCCGCGGGCGCCCGGCTCGGCGTCCCGGTGACGGTGCACGTCGCGATCGGCACCGACATCATCCACATGCACCCGAGCGCCGACGGCGCGGCGATCGGCGCCGCCAGCATGCGCGATTTCCATCGCTTGACGGAGGTCGTGGCCGGCCTCGCGCGCGGCGTGTACGTCAACCTCGGCTCGGCCGTGCTGCTGCCCGAGGTGTTCGTCAAGGCGCTGAATCTCGCGCGCAACCTGGGGCACAAGGTGCGGCCGCTGGTGACGGTCGACCTCGACTTCCTGCGCCACTACCGCCCCGGCGTCAACGTCGTGTCGCGCCCGACGGCGAGCGGCGGGCGCGGCGTGCACATCACCGGGCACCACGAGCTGCTCTTTCCGCTGCTCGCGGGCGCCGTGCTCGAACGCATCGCCGCGCTCTCGAGGAGCGTCAAGCGCAGCCGCAGCACGCCCGCCGGAGCGCGCAAGCGGGCGTCGCGGCGGCGCTGAACGACGTCCGCGCTCACGCTGCGAGCGGACGGTTTCGTGAGCGCCGCCTGGCGGCTAAGGTGACCTGGTGGCCGAGATGGATGAGCGTCGCTTCGAGGTCCCGCGTACCTTTCCCGCCTACCCACCCTACCCCGCGTACGGCGCGCCGACCGCACAGGCAGTGCCCGAGCGTCGCATCGGCAGCTCGACGACGGTCCACGTGCTGCTGTTCGTGCTCACCTTCCTGACCACCACCATGGCGGGCGCGCTGCACGAGGGGATCGATCCGGTGACGGACCCGTGGGGCCTGGTCGAGGGGCTGCCGTTCTCGACCACCTTGATGCTGATCCTGCTCTGCCACGAGCTCGGCCACTACAGCTTCGCGGCGTTCCACCGCGTGCCGGCGACGCTGCCCTACTTCATCCCGGGACCGCCGTTCCTGGTCGGCACGTTCGGCGCGTTCATCCGCATGCAGGGCATGCCGAGGACGCGGCGCGCGCTGTTCGACGTCGGCGCCGCCGGGCCGTGGGCGGGCTTCGTGGTCGCCGTGCCGGCGGTCGTCCTCGGGCTCGGCTGGTCCGAGGTGCGGCCGCTCGAGACGGACTTCGTGGGTGGCCTGTCGCTCGGCAACTCGCTGCTGTTCTCGACGCTGAGCCGCTGGGTGCTCGGGGTCCACCCCGACGACGCGACCATCCTGCTCCACCCGGTCGCGCTGGCGGGCTGGTTCGGCATCTTCGTCACCTTCCTGAACCTGCTGCCGGTGGGACAGCTCGACGGCGGGCACGTGGTGTACGCGCTGTTCGGCCGTGGGCACCGGATGATCGCGCGGCTGTTCTTCGTCGTCGTCCTCGGCATGGGCTTCCTCGGCTGGCAGGGCTGGTTCGTGTGGGCGCTCTTGCTCGGCTTCGTCCTGCGCGTCGACCATCCCGACACCGCGGACCGGGACACGCCGCTCGACCCGTTCCGCAAGCTCGCGGCGTGGGCGACGATCGGCGTCTTCGTCGCGACGTTCATGCCGGTGCCGCTGTCGGTGCTCGATCCGGTGCCGGTCCGCGAGCCGGTGCCCTTCCGCCGCGAGGCGCCGCGGCCGCCGTACTTCGACGACCGCGACCGCCACCCGCTCGAGCGCGACGGCTCGCTGATGGACATCCGCGCCGGCGAGGCGCCGTCGCGGGCGTCGGCCCTCGTCCGCCCGACTTGACATCCGGCGCGGCCGGTCCGTATCTCGGGCTGCCGTGGCGGACCGCCTCTCCTGGGATCAGTACTTCCTGACCATCACGCGTCAGGTGGCGGAGCGCTCGACCTGTACCCGCGCCAAGGTCGGCGCCGTGATCGTGCGCGACAAGAGCATCCTCGCGACCGGCTACAACGGCGCGCCTTCCGGGCTGCCGCACTGCCTCGACGTCGGCTGCCTGATCTACCGCTCGCAGACGCCGTCGGGCGAGATCGAGGAGAACTGCTGGCGGACGATCCACGCCGAGATCAACGCGATCGCGCAGGCCTCGCGCAACGGCGCCGGCATCCGCGACGCGTCGATCTACATCACGCACTCGCCCTGCTTCCACTGCCTGAAGACGCTGGTGAACACCGGCATCAAGACGATCTACTACGAGAAGCCCTACAAGCTCGCGACGCTCGACGAGATCCTGCGCTACACGGACGTCCGCCTCGAGCAGGTCGACGTGCCGTAGCCGGCTCGGCGCTGGATGGCCGACTGGCCTCGGGGCCGCACCAGGTCGCCGCCATGCGTACGTACGTGTCTCGATTGTCGTACGATCGCTCGCGCGCTACACTCGCTCGCATGCGCATCACCGCCTCGAAGCTGCGGGAGAACGTCTACAAGATCCTCGACCAGGTGCTCGAGTCGGGAACGCCGGTCGAGATCGAGCGGCGTGGTCGGAGGTTGCGTATCGTTCCGGCCGACCGCTTGCCGGCGCGCAAGCTCGATCGGCTGGAGGCACGCCCGGAGGCGATCTTCGGCGACCCCGAGGACCTGGTGCACCTGGACTGGTCTTCCGAGTGGAAGCCTTGATCTACCTCGACACGCACGTCGTCGCCTGGCTCTACCTTGGTGACGCCAAGCGGCTCAGCCCGCGAGCCCGTCAGTCCATCGAGCAGAACGAGCTGCTCGTTTCGCCGATGGTCCTCCTCGAGCTCGACTTCTTGAAGGAGACCGGCCGCCTCAGGGTCAGCGGCGGCGCAATCTTCGACGATCTCCGTCGCCGCATCGGCCTCGAGGTATGCGACCTAGGCTTCGGCGCAATCATCGCCGCAGCGTGCGACCTCGACTGGACACGCGATCCCTTCGATCGCGTGATCGTCGGGCACGCCGCGGCATCCGGTCGGCCGCTCCTGACGAAGGACCGCTCGATCCGACGCCGTTTTCGCGCAGCCGTCTGGTAGGCGACGATCACCACCCGAACGCCGCGCGCCAGCCCCGCCACGGCTCGCCCGGCAGGTCGCCGAAGCGCCACAGGAAGAGCGCGGTGGTCTGCGCCACCATGAGCGTCGTCAAGAAGAAGAAGAGCGCCTCCTCGAGCGGCAGCACGCCCGCGATGCGCACGCCGAGCGTCGCCTGGTCCGCGATCTGCCAGACGCCGGTCGCGATGCCGATCGCGTCGGCCGTCGCGAAGTAGGCGCCGAGCGCGAGCGACGGCGGCAGCCAGCGCCCGCGGGTGCGCGCGAGCAGGCCCGGGAACGCGAGCCACTGCCCGAGCACGATCGGCAGCGACCACGCGAGCAGCCAGACCAGGTACGACCACGGGCCCAGCGCGTCGACGCTCATCGCCTGAGCCACCAGATCAGGAAGACGCTCACCACCCACGTCTGGAGCAGGAAGAAGCAGTACTCCTCGAGCGGCAGCAGGCCGACGACGACGCCCGAGATGCGCTCGGGCGCGAAGCCCCACAGGCCCGCGGCGACCGCGGCGTTGTCCCACGGCGACGTCCAGGCGAGGACCACGACCGACAGCGCGGCGAGGAACAGCACGTGGCGCCGCTCGACGAGCCGCCACGCGAGCGTCACGGCGAGGACGAGCGGCGGCAGCAGGAAGAGCGCGAGGAAGCGCGCATAGGTCAAGGCGGCGTCTCCCCGGGCACGGCGGCGGCAGCGGGCGTCGCGCGCGGCGCAGCGGCGCTCGCGCCGGGCACGCCCGGCGTCGCCGCCGACGCCGCCAGCAGCTCGTCGATCTTCGTCGCGAGGCGCTCGAGCTTCTCCGGCGTGGGCTCTCCCTCGTCGCGCAGCACGACCGTGCCGGACGCGTCGTAGAGGCGCAGGTTGGCGACGCCGCCGCGCGGCTCGACCGGCCCCGCCACCTCGCCCTCCCAGTCGAGCAGCAGCGGCGGCCCCTTGGCGCCGGCCGCCTGCTCGTCGACCATCGCGTCGATCGCCCAGCGCGCCGCGCCGCGCGCGAAGCCCGGCACCGCGCGCAGGTCGGCGATCGACAGGATCGCGACCTTGCCTGCCGTCGCCCAGGCGGCGACGCCCTGCGGGCGCAGCTTCGCGATGCCGCGGCCCCAGGCGACGGCCTGCGCCGAGCCCGCACGGTCCGCGACGGCAACCAGCACCGGCTTGCCGGCGAGGTCGTCGAGGTCCCAGCGCTTGCCGTCCGGGTCCTCGAGCACGACGCCGGCGAACGGCCAGCCCGCCCGCGCGGCCGCGCCGGGCACGAGCAGCAGCGCGACGGCGAGCAGCGCGCCCGCCGCGGTCCGTCTCCTTCGCGAAGGCGCGCCCATGACGCTCAGCTCGGCGCGCGGCCGCCGACCGCGCGCCCCCGCCAGTCGAGCTCGCGCCCGAGGAGCCCCGACACGCCGCCCGCGAGCGCGATCGCGAGCAGCCAGCCGAGCGCGAGCG
>JBFMAS010000200.1:0-5322 GCA_040755575.1 Thermodesulfobacteriota bacterium | reverse complement strand
CCGCGCGGGGCGAGGCGCGCGTGCCCCTCGTCGAGCTAGCTGCCCGCCTTCTGCAGCTCGGGGTCGATGATCGCCTTGAACGCGTCGAGCGACTGCGCGCCCGACAGCCGGCGGCCGTTGATGAAGAAGGTCGGCGTCGAGTTGACGCCGATCGCCTCCGCCTCGGCGAGGGTCGCGTCGACGATCGGCTTGGTCTCGCCGGCCTCGAAGCAGGGCTTCACCTTCGCCTCGTCCGCGCCGGCTTCCTTGGCGAGCGACAGCAGCTTGTCGGTCGGGTTCTCGTTCGGGATCTCCTTCTGCGCCTTGAACACCGCGGCGTGGTACTTCCAGTACGCGTCGTTGCCCGCCTGCTTGTAGACGCACAGACCCATGACCGAGGCGGGCTCCGCCCACGGATGGATCGAGGTGAGCGGGAACTGCTTGTAGATGAAGGCGACCTTGTCGCCGTACTGCTTCAGCACCTCGCCCTGAACGATCTCCTCGGCGCGGGCGCAGAAGGGGCACTGGAAGTCGGAGTACTCGACGATGGTGACCTTCGCGTCGGCCGGCCCGAGCCGCGGGTTGTCCGCGCCGGTGTCGATCTTGCCGATCACGTCCTGCACCGGGTCGACGGTCAGGTCGACGGGATCCGCGCGCAGGAACCAGCGGCCGTCGGTCGTGATCAAGAACGGCACGTCCTGCGACTGCGCGCCGCGCGAAAGCTGCAGCGTGCCCTCGTTCAAGCCGGTGACGTCGGACGGCTTCAGATCGGTGACCGCCATGTCGACGTCGGGCGGGATCTGGCCGCTGTTCACGTAGTAGCGCTTGATCAGCTCGGTGATCTTGTTCTTGTCGATGCCCGCCGTGTCGCCCGCGGGCGCCGCGGCGGGCGCGTTGGCGGCCGGCGCGGGAGCCGCGGCCGTCGTGGTGCCCGTCGCCTGGCCCGCCGGCGACTCCTTGGCCTGCTCGGGCTGCTGCGAGCACGCCACGAGCGCGGCTGCCGCAATCGCGATCCAACGCTTGTCCATTCTAGACTCCTTCATCGTAAAAGGGTTTTTTCTATGAGCCTCGCTCATGGGGTGTCAACCGAGGACGAACGCGAGGTCCTCGCTGCGTCCGACCGGAGGCGGCACCAGGCGCGCCCGGACGCCCGTCGCGTAGCGCACCAGGGCGGCCGAGTGGCGCAGCGTCGTCAGCACGAGCTCGCCGTCGAGCAGCTCGACGAGCACGTCGGCGCGCGGCACCGTGAACACGCCGTCGGCGTCGCACGGGGCGAGCAGCGAGAACGCCTCCGCGAGGCCGACGATCCGCGCCACCGGGACGCCGAGCTCGGGAGCGTCGGGCAGCGGATCGCGCAGGTCGCTCACCAGCACGGCCGCGCGGATGCCCATGTCGGTCGCCGTCGTGCCCTTGTCGTGCAGCAGCCTCGCCAGGTGCGCCGCGCCCGCGGGATCGAGCACGGCGAAATCGGGCTTGACGCGCTGCCAGAAGTCGAAGGCGGTGTCGCGGGGCGGCCCGTCCGCGATCGGCCCGACCGGCATGTCGAGCGCGCCGAGCGCCTGCGCCGCGTCGCCGACCACCAGCGAGCCGGGGGTCGCGAGGCCGCCGGGAAGGGTGTTGGTCTCGCGCCCGCCCGGCGCGAGACCGACGGCCGACAGCGCGAGCGCGCCGACGCGCGACTCGAGCTCGAGGTCCGCGGCCGTGAACACCACCATCTCGAGCGGGCTCGGGCGCACCGGCACGCCGACGCGAACGAAGGCGGTCGCCGCGCGCCAGCTTCCGTACGGCGGGTGCGCGCGCTCGTCGGCGGCGAGCTCCTCGACGCCGACCGGGGCGAGGCCGTCGAGCGTCTCGGGCGCGCGCGTGAAGCCCGACAGGAGCCAGCGGTCGCGCCAGAACGGCGAGCGCTCGAAGAGCTCGGCGAGACGGCGGGCAACGGCGCTCACGGTCGCGTCCCCTGCCGGCTCGCGCGGCGCGGCGGCGCGATCACGGACGATCTACACGAAGGGCTCGGCATGGCTCGCCTTCTCGACTCCCTTTGCTCGCGCGGGACGCGTCCCGCGCTTCACTCCGCCTCGATGCGGAACACCGAGCCGTCCTGGCTCACGACGTACAGCTCGCCGGCCTCGTCCTCGCCGAACGAGGTGAGGCCCTGGATGAGCCCGTCCGGGTCGAGGTCTTCGGTCAGCTCGGCCGGCACGGTGGCGGCACCGTCGACCCAGCGGAACGAGAACACCCGGTTCGAGCAGAAGTCCCCGTAGACGTAGCGGCCGGCGAGCCCGGGGATCGCGAGGCCGCGGTACACGTGGCCGCCCGTCACCGAGCAGCCGGCGTCGCGCGCGTACGCCACGACGGGCATCGCGAGACCGGTCGTGTCGCAGCCGCTCGGCGGGCGGAAGCAGCGGTCGCCCTCCATGATCGGCCAGCCGTAGTTGCGAGCGCCCTGCCCGGCCGGCTCGACGTCGATCTCCTCGAGCGCGTTCTGGCCCACGTCCCCGATGTAGAGGTCGCCGGTCGCGCGGTCGAACGAGAAGCGCCACGGGTTGCGCAGCCCGAAGTCCCAGACGTCCGGGTCGCCGCCGACGACGTTGCCCGGCGGCGGCTCCGGATGGCGGTCGACGTCGAGGCGCAGGATCTTGCCGAGCTTGCTGTCGAGGCTCTGCGCGTTGTCCTGCGGATCGCCGGCTCCGCCGCCGTCGCCGAGGCCGACGTAGAGCAATCCGTCGGGACCGAAGGCGAGCATGCCGCCGTTGTGGTTCGCGAACGGCTGGTCGACGGTGAAGAGGAGCCGCACCGGCTGCGGCGACGCGACGTCCGGGTTCGCCGAGCGGGCGAACTCGACCAGCTCGGTGTCGCCGTCGACGTTCGTATAGTTGACGAAGAAGCGCCCGTCGTCGGCGTAGCCGGGATGGAAGGCGAGGCCGAGCAGGCCGCGCTCGCCGCAGCACGAGACGCGCTGCGAGAGATCGAGAAACGGCGTCGCCAGGACGCCGCCCGGCGCGACGATGCGGATGCGCCCGGTCTGCTCGACGACGTAGAGGCGGCCCGCGTCGCCCGGCGCGGCGGTGACGAACAGCGGCTGGTCGAGGCCCGACGCGACCTCGGACAGGCGCAGCGCCGGCGGGTCCGGCGACGTCCTCGCGCCGGGCGTCGCGGCCGGGCTGGGCGTCGCGACGCCGGCGGTCGGCGTCGGACCGGCGGGCGAGGTCGGCGTCGGGGAGCCCGGGCCGGGGTCGTCGCCCGAGCCCGAGCCGCCGCACGAGGCAGCGAGCGCCGCGATCAGCCCGGAGAGCGCGAGCGCCGCGCGGCCCCCGCGCCGCCGCCGTGTGTGCGGACCCGTCATCAACCCTTCGCCGAGGTCGCGGCGCTCGCCATCTCCTTCATCAGGTCTTCCATCGTCTGCTTCGGCACCGGGTCGGCGAAGAACTCCTTCTCCATCGCCGCACCGAGCTCCTCCGGCTCCCAGACCCCGTGCTCGAAGCCGCCCACCTGACGCACCGTCTGCCAGCCGCGGAACAGGTTCACGCGGCCGTTGCCGGCGCGGAACACCTCGCCGTGCACGTGGCCCGCCTGCTCGCTCGCGAGCCAGACGACCAGCGGCGCGACGTGCGCCGGGCCGCTGCGCTCGAGCAGCTCCTTCGGCGTCTGCTCGACGCTGCCGCGCCCCATCGCGTCGATCGTCAAGCGCGTGATCGCGCTCGGCGCGACGGCGTTGGCGGTGACGCCGTAGCGCGCCATCTCCTTGTCCATGATGACGGTCAGGGCGGCGATGCCCGCCTTGGCCGCGCCGTAGTTCGCCTGCCCGACGTTGCACAGCAGACCCGAGTCCGACGACGTGTTGATCACGCGGCCGTTCAGGACGTTGCCCTTCTTGTGCTCCTCGCGCCAGTACGCGGCGGCGTGGCGGCAGAGGTTGAAGGTGCCCTTCAGGTGGACCGCGATCACGGAGTCGAAGTCGTCCTCGCTCATGTTGAACAGCATCCGGTCGCGCAGGATGCCGGCGTTGTTGACGACGACGTGCAGCGCGCCGAAGGCGTCGATCGCGGACTGCACCATGCGCCGTGCCGCCCCGAAGTCTGCGACGTTGTCGGCGTTGGCGATCGCCCGGCCGCCCATCGCCTCGATCTCGGCGACCACCTCCTCGGCCGGCGTGCGGCTCGCGCCGCTGCCGTCGTGGCCGCCGCCCAGGTCGTTCACCACGACCTTCGCGCCGTGCTTGGCGAGCAGCAGCGCCTCCTCGCGGCCGATGCCGCGTCCAGCGCCGGTGACGATCGCAACCCTTCCATCGAGCAGCATCGCAGGTCCTCGCAATTCTCGCCGGCGGACGCCGGGGACGGCCCGGTGAGACGGTCCGGGGGTGGTGGAGAGTACGGCTCGATCTAACTGCGGCGGCGCGCGCGGCGCAACCGGCCTCGCCGGTCCGTCCGCCTGGCGTCGCGGCCGGGTCGTGTGCCACAAGGGCGCGCATGACGGGGCTCATCCTGCTCGGCGTGATCGTCGCCGCGGTGCTGTGGGCGGTCGGCGCCTACAACGCGCTGGTGGCGCTCAAGAACCGCGCCGACGCCGCGTGGAACCAGATCGACGTCCAGCTGAAGCGCCGGCACGACCTGGTGCCGAACCTGGTCGAGACCGTGCGCGGCGCGATGGAGTACGAGAAGGCGACGCTCGAGGCCGTGGTCGCGGCGCGCAACCGCGCCGTCGACGCGCACACGCCGGCGGCGAGCGCGACCGCGGAGGCGGGGCTGACCCAGGCGCTCGGCCGGCTGTTCGCCTTGGTCGAGCAGTACCCCGAGCTCAAGGCGAACCAGAACGTGCTGCAGCTCCAGGAGGAGCTCACCAACACCGAGAACCTGATCTCGTTCGCGCGCCAGCACTACAACGACGTCGTCGGGCGCTACAACACGAAGCGCGAGAGCTTCCCGTCGAACGTGATCGCGAGCCAGTTCGGCTTCGGGCCGCGCGAGTACTTCGAGATCGAGCCCGAGTCGCGCGCCGTGCCGAAGGTCGACCTGCGCGGCGTCGGCGCGGCGTCGTAGCTCGCCCGCCGCGTCAGCGCGGCAGGTAGGTCAGCCACGAGACGGCCGCCCACGTGAAGAGCAGGACGCAGACCAGCGCGCTGCGCCAGCGCGTCCGTCCTGCGAGGCGGTCGAGCCCCTCGGCGGCGAGCACCGCGAGCGGCGCCGCGACGATCATGACGTACGACGCCTTGGCGATCGACACGTGCGGCACGGTGACGCCGATCCAGAGCGCGGCGCCGAGCGCCGCCGCGACCAGCGCCGGCGCGAGCGCCGCCGCGGGAGCCGCGCGGCGCAGCGCGTCCGCAATCGTCACGAAGAAGCCGAC
>JBFMAS010000199.1:0-3955 GCA_040755575.1 Thermodesulfobacteriota bacterium | reverse complement strand
CGCCCGCGCGCACAGCCTCAGCGCACGGCCTCAGCGCGCAGCCGCGCTCCGCGCCCCACGCGCGCTACCGAGCGTACGCGCCTGCGGCGCTCCCGCCTTCGCGATCAGGACACCGTCCGCGTCGAGGTCGAGCACTCCGCCGACGATGCGGTCGCCCGGGCGCCGCGCGCTCGCCGCCAGCACGCGCCAGGTCGCGCCGGTCGGCAGGATTGCCTGCCGCGGCCGGCTCTCGAAGTTCAGCAGCACGGCGATGCGATCGCCGTCGTGCTCGCGGACGAAGCCGAGCACGCCCGCGCCCTGCTCGAGGCGGCGGTAGGTGCCTCGGCGCAGCACGGGCTCGTCGCGGCGCAGGCGGATCAGGCCGCGGTACCAGTGCAGCAGCGAGCCCGGGTCCGCCTCGGCGCGCGCCGCGTTGATCTCGACGTGCTCGCGATGCACCGGCAGCCACGGCTCGACGCTCGAGAAGCCGGCGTGCGGCTCCGCCGACCACTGCATCGGCGTGCGCGCCGGATCGCGGCCGACGGGAAGCGGCCAGTACGCCTTGCCCAGCGGATCCTGCAGGCGCGAGCGCGGGATCTTGACGTCGAGCATGCCGATCTCCTCGCCGTAGTAGAGGAACGGCGTGCCGCGCAGCGTGAGGACGAGCGCGGCCGCGACCCGGCCCCGCGCCTCGCGGTTCGCGCCGCTCGCGTAGCGGCTCAGCACGCGGTGCTGGTCGTGGTTGCCGAGCGTCCAGGTCGGCCAGCCGGGATGCGGCAGCGCCGCCTCCCAGGCGTCGATCGCGCTCGCGAGCTCGGCGGCGCTCCAGCGGCAGAACAGCAGCGAGAAGTCGAACGCCAGGTGCAGGCCCTCGCCGCACGCGTAGTACGACGCCGACAGCTCGGGGTTGCCGGGCGGCTCGTTGTAGACCTCGCCGACCAGCATGCGGTCGGGCCAGCGGTCGACCGACGCTCGCAGCCAGCGCACGAGGTCGATCGTCTCCGGCCGGTTGCGGTCATAGACGTGCTTCTGGCGGTCGTAGGGCCGCCGCCCGAACAGCTTGACGGGGTTGTCGCGCAGCAGCGCGTCCTTCAGGAACCAGTTGACGACGTCGAGGCGGAAGCCGGCTACGCCCATGTCGAGCCACCAGGCGACGACGTCCTCCGCCGCTTGCTTGACGCGCGGGCTGCGCCAGTTGAGGTCGGGCTGCTGCGGCAGGAACGAGTGCAGGTAGAACTGCCGCGTCGCCTCGTCCCACTCCCACGCCGGGCCGCCGAAGGCGGCGAGCCAGTTGTTCGGCGGGCCGCCGTTCCGGCCCTCGTGCCAGACGTACCAGTCGCGCTTGTCGCTGTCGCGCGACGCGCGCGACTCGAGGAACCACGGGTGCAGGTGCGAGCTGTGGTTCAGCACGAGGTCGAGGACGACCCGGATGCCGCGCGCCTCCGCCTCGCGGAGCAGCAGGCGGAAGTCGTCGAGCGTGCCGAACTCGGGCGCGATGCCGCGGTAGTCGCTGACGTCGTAGCCGAAGTCGAACATCGGCGACGGGTTGATCGGCGAGAGCCAGATGCCGTCGACCCCGAGGTCCTTCAGGTAGTCGAGCCGCGAGACGATGCCGCGCAGGTCACCGATGCCGTCGCCGTTCGAGTCGGCGAAGCTGCGCGGGTAGATCTGGTAGATCACGCCCTCCTGCCACCAGGGCCGCGTGTCCGGATCGTGCCCCATCCGGCGTCAGGACGACGACAGCGCCGCGTAGCGGACGCTCGTGAGCTGCTCCGAGATCTCCCACAGCCGCTGCGCCGCCTCGCGGTCGTGCGAGCGCGTGCTCGAGGTGGTCTTCCTCGGATGGCCCTTGTTCTCCATGAAGCCGTCGGGGCCGATGTAGTCGCCGCCCTGGACGTCGGGATGGGTCGCGGCGAAGAGCGTCGGCAGGGCGCCCATGGCGGCGCTCTGCGAGAACAGCCGGTTGCCGAGGTCCATCACGCGCTCCATCAGGCGCGAGCCCGACATGCGCGGACCGGCCGCCTGCAGGTTGGTCGCGGCGTAGCCGGGGTGGCAGGCGACGCTGATCGCGCGCGCCCCGACCCGCTCGAGGCGGCGCTGAAGCTCGTAGGTGAACAGCAGGTTGGCGAGCTTCGACTGCGCGTAGGCCGGCCACTTCGCGTAGCGACGCTCGCCCTGCAGGTCGTCGAAGCGCATGCGCCCCGCCTTGTGCGCCGTGCTCGACACGTTGACGACGCGTGCGGCGGGGGCCGCCAGCACCCGGTCGAGAAGCAGGCCGGTGAGCGCGAAGTGGCCGAGGTGGTTCGTGCCGAGCTGCATCTCGAACCCCTCCGCCGTCTTGCGGTAGGGGATCGCCATCACCCCGGCGTTGTTGATCAGCAGGTCGAGCGGCGTGCCCTTCGCGTCGAAGTCGCGCGCGAAGCGATGCACCGACTCGAGGCTCGCGAGGTCGAGCTGCATGGGCTCGAGCGACGCCGACGGCTGCAGGGCGCGGATCTGCGTGACCGCGTCGCGCGCCTTGCTCATGTCGCGGCAGGCGAGGATCACGTGCGCGCGCTTGCGCGCCAGCGCGCGCACCGCCTCGAAGCCGATGCCGCTGTTGCCGCCGGTCACGATCGCGGCCTTGCCCGAAAGGTCGGGCATGTCGTCGGCGCTCCAGCGCTCCTGTGCCATGTCGCCCTCCCTCAGCGCTCGCCGGGAAGCGAGTACGTCATCGTCGCGTGCGCGACCATCTCCGGGTCGCCGTCGGAGTACAGCGCAACCTCGCCGACCGCGAGGCGCCTGCCGAGCTTCAGCAGACGCGCCTCCGCGACGACGTCCGCCGGCCGCGGGCGGCGCAGGAAGTTGATCGTCAGGTTGGTCGTCACCGCGAGCGGCACGGGTCCGATCTCGGCGAGCACCGCGACGTACATCGCGGTGTCGGCGAGCGTCATGAGCGACGGTCCGGACACGGTGCCGCCCGGACGCAGGTGCCTCCCGTCGAACGGCATGCGGAGGCGCACGGCTCGCCCGCGCACCTCCTCGATGCGGAAGCGGTGCTCGTCGACCTGCGGGAACTCGCGGTGCAGGAAGTCGTCGAGCTCCTGCGCGGTCATCCGGCTCACGCCCGCCTCGGCCGCGACGCGATCCGGTAGGTCACCGTGCCGGACGCGATGGGGCGGCCCGAGCGCCGCCCGGCGACGGTCACCGAGCTCACGTAGACGCCGTCGCTCGCCCACGAGTTGACCGCCTCGGCGAGGACGTCCTCGCCGCGCGTGCCGACGTCGAAGCACAGGTGCATGCCGACCGTTGCCGCCCGGCCGTTCGGGTTGAAGCCGTCGATCGACCAGGCCGCGGCGCCGCCCGCGCAGTCGACCAGCGCGGCGAGCGCGCCCTCGTGCACCGTGCCGTCGTCCGCGAGCAGCGCGTCCTGCAGCGGCAGCAGCGACACGGCGCGGCCGCGGCCGAGCTGCGCCGACACGACGCCGAGGCGCGCGGTGAACGGCGAGCCGCTCGGGCGTGCCGCGCGCAGCAGCTCGGGCGGCGGCTCGTCGACCGCGCGGCCTCGGGTCACGCGAGCGCCGTCGTCGCCGGGCGAGGCCGCCGCACGGGCGCCGGCCGGGCCGGCGCGGTGCGCGACGAGGCCGTGCGCGATGCGCTTGCCGGCGAACGTCGCCACCCCGACCTCGATGAAGGTGATGTCGCGGCCCCGGCGCAGCAGGCTCGCGATCGCGTGCACGTCCTCGCGTACGGCGGGCGCGAGGTAGTGGACGGTGAGGTCGATGGTGCTCGCGCGCTCGCGCCGGCGTGGCTCGAGCCCCGCGCACGCGAGCGTCGCCGCGGCGACGTCGACCGCCGCCGCCACCACGCCGCCGTGCAGCGAGCCGTTGCGGTTCGCGTTCTCCTCGCGGTAGGGCAGCTCGAGCCGAGCCTGCCGCGGGTCGAGCTCGGCCACCCGCGCGCCGAGCGTGCGCAGGAAGGGCGCCTCGCTCGGCGC
>JBFMAS010000198.1:0-9054 GCA_040755575.1 Thermodesulfobacteriota bacterium | reverse complement strand
GGTCGCGCGGCGCCTACGCCTTCTTCGACCCGGGCTTCGACCCGGAGCTGCGCGCGCGCCTGCGCCGCCCGCACGGCCGCGTCGTGTTCGCCGGCGAGCACACCAGCGACCGCTGGCAGGGCTACATGAACGGCGCGGTCGAGAGCGGCCTGCGCGCGGCGCACGAGGTCGCGGCGCTGGCTGCGGGCGACGCGCCGATCTCGCCGGCACGCAGGCGCTCGGGACTCAGCTCGCGCGCAGAGCCGCGTCGCCGCCGCGGGCCCCGCGCAGCCGCTCCTCGATCCGCAGCGCCACCCCGCGCAGCACCTCGTCGTCCGCCCAGAACTCGAGCTGCTCGCACGGCACGTCGACGAGCTCGACGCTGCCCCGCAGCGCGTCGGCCCAGCCCATCAGCGGCAGCGGGTAGACGCCCGCGATCGGCGCGACCGCGCGCACCATCAGCACGCCGCCGTGGTACGGCCGGGGCACGTAGCGCGCCTGCGCGATGCGGTTCGCGTGCGCCGGCTTGCGCAAGGCGCGTGGCCGCGGCAGGCCGGCGCGCGTCGCGAGCCGGAAGAGCAGGCGCTCGCCCTCCTCGGTCCAGTGCGTGCGGGCGAGCTTCGCGCGCGCGCGCAGGTACGCGAGGCGCTCGCTCGCCTCGCGCGCGCGCAGCTCGCCCGCCTGGAAGCCCACGCGGTCCGCGAGGTGGCGCGCGCGCAGCGCGAGCGACGCGCGCTCGCCGCCGCGGCGCCAGGCGCGGTTGTAGGTGTTGATCATCGCCAGCAGCGCGACCGGACGCCCCATGCGCTCGAGGCGGATCGCCATCTCGAGCGCGACCGCGCCGCCGAAGCACGGCCCGACGAGGTGCACGGGGCCGTCGGGCTGGACGCGCGCGAGCGCGGCGAGTCCCCGCTCCGCGAGCTGCTCGATCGTCGGCGGAGCGCCGCGCGCCGCGACCGGCGGCGACGGCAGGCCGTAGATCGGGTGCTCGCGCGACAGGTGACGCGCCATGCGGGCGACGCGCCACAGGCTGCCGTCGTGCAGCGGCGTGCAGAAGATCGGCGCCGCGCGGCCGTCGAGGCGGAGCGGCACGACGTCCTGCGCGACGCCCGACGCGAGCGACTGCATGCGCTCGTGCAGCTCGACGAGGCAGGCGATCGTCGGGCGCTCGAGGAAGTCCGCGACCGGCACCTCGCAGCGCAGCCATTCGGCCGCGGCCTCGAGCATCTCCACCGCCGCGAGCGAGTCGCCGCCGAGCTCGAAGAAGTCGTCCTCGAGCCCGACCGCGCGGGCGCCGAGCACCTTCTCCCACAGCGCGGCGAGCTCGCGCTCGAGCGCCGTGCGCGGCGCGTCGCCGTCAGCGCCGGCGTCGCGCGCCGCGGCGGCGGCATCCGCGTCGCCCTGCTCGAGCATGCCGAGCGTCCGCGCGAGCGTCGTGCGCTGCACCTTGCCGGTCGCGCCCTTCGGGATCTCGCCGACGAGCGCGATCCGGCGCGGCACCTTGAAGTAGGGCAGGCGCTCGCCGGACGCGCGCCGCAGCTCGGCGGCACTCGCGCGCGCACCGTCGCGCAGCACCACCGCGGCGCCGACCTCCTCGCCGAGGCGCGCGTGCGGCACCGCGAACGCGACCGCCTGCGCCACCGCGGGGTGCGCGAGCAGCGCCTCCTCGACCTCGCGCGGCGCGATCTTCTCGCCGCCGCGGTTGATCAGCTCCTTCAGCCGCCCCGTCAAGAACAGATAGCCGTCCTCGTCGAGGTAGCCCTGGTCGCCGGTGCGGAACCAGCCGCCCGCGAACGCCGCGGCGTTCGCCTCGGGGTTGCGCTCGTAGCCCGTGGTCACCGTCGGGCCGCGGATGACGACCTCGCCGACGGCACCCGGCTCCTCGAGCGAGCGCCCGTCGTCGCCGAGGATCGCGATCTCGGGGCCCGCGGGCAGGCCGACCGAGCCCACCTTGCGCACGCCGCGCAGCGGGTTCGTCGCCATCTGGTGCGACGCCTCGGTCATGCCGTAGGCCTCGATCACCGGCACGCCGAAGCGCTCCTCGAGCTCGGCGAGGACGCGCGCCGGCAGCGACGCCGACGACGAGCGCACGAGCCGCAGGCACCCAGCGGCCACGTCGCCGCGCGCGCACGCCTCGGGCACCGCCTGCGAGAGGGCTTGCAAGACGGCTTGATGGATCGTCGGGACGGCCGTGTACCAGGTGGGCGCGAGCTCGCGCAGCCAGGCCACGAAGTCCGCGGCGCGGAAGCCCGGCGTGCACGCGACGCTCGCGCCGGCGCCGAGCGAGGCGAGCAGCGCCGCCATCAGGCCGTGGATGTGGAACAGCGGCATGACGTTCAGGCAGCAGTCGCCGGGTGCGAGCTCGAGCGAGCGGCCGATGCTCGCGGCCGAGAGGCAAAGGTTGCGCTGCGTGAGCGGCACGACCTTGGGGCGTGCCGTCGTCCCGGACGTGTGCAGGACGAGCGCGACGTCGTCGGGCAGCGGATCGACGTCCGCAGCGCTCGCAAACGAAGCCGCGCCGCCCTCGAGCGCGAAGCTTCCCGCGGGCGCGTCGCCCGCCGCCTGCAGGTCGAGCACCGGGATCCCCGCGCGGCGCGCAGCCGGGAGCGCGGCCGGGACCCGCTCGCCCTCGGCGATCAGCGCCCGGACGCGCAGGTCGTCGAACGAGAACGCGAAGTCCTCCTCGCGGTACGCGGGGTTGAGCGGTGCGCAGGTCGCGGCGCCGGCGACGCCGAGGAACGCGACCGCCGCCTCCGGCCCGTTCGGCAGCGCGAGCGCGACGCGGTCGCGCGCGCCGACGCCGTGCTCGCGCAGCTTCGTCTTGACGCGCGCCGTCGCCTCGAGCAGGGCCCCGTAGCCGAGCGGCGGGCGCCCGGGCGCGCGGATCGCCGCCGCGCTCGGATCGCGTGCGGCGCGGGTCGCGATCAGCTCGGCGATCGTCGCGGCTTCCATGGCGCGTCGCAGCGGGACGTACCGGCGCCGCGCTCTCGCCGCAACCGCGTCCGGACGGGTTGGCGCGCAGCCGCGGACGAAGTAGGACTCGGGAGCACGGCCTCGCAGCGGGGCCGGCATCCCGTCAGCAGCTCGAGGAGGCGGTCAATGGAATTCGAATTCTCCGACAAGGTGAAGGGCCTGCAGAAGAAGGTCCAGGCCTTCATGGACGAGCACGTCTACCCCAACGAGGCGACCTACCAGCGCCAGCTCGACGAGGGCGCGTCGCGCTGGGAGGTGCCGCCGATCATGGAGGAGCTGAAGCAGAAGGCGAAGGCCGCCGGGCTGTGGAACCTGTTCCTGCCGGAGAGCGAGTACGGCGCCGGGCTGACCAACCTCGAGTACGCGCCGCTGTGCGAGATCATGGGCCGCTCGGGGATCGCGCCCGAGGTGTTCAACTGCTCCGCGCCCGACACCGGCAACATGGAGGTCATCGAGCGCTACGGCACCGCGGAGCAGAAGAAGCAGTGGCTCGAGCCGCTGCTCGAGGGGAAGATCCGCTCCGCCTTCGCCATGACCGAGCCCGACGTCGCGTCGTCCGACGCGACCAACATCCGCTGCAGCATCGTGCGCAACGGCGACGAGTACGTGATCAACGGCCGCAAGTGGTGGACGTCGGGCGCGCTCGACCCGCGCTGCAAGATCATGATCGTCATGGGCAAGACCAACCCCGACGCCGAGCTTCACCGGCAGCAGTCGCAGATCCTGGTGCCGATCGACGCCAAGGGCGTCAAGATCGAGCGCTACCTGCCGGTGTTCGGCTTCGACGACGCGCCGCACGGCCACGCCGAGGTGACGTTCAACGACGTGCGCGTGCCGGCGTCGAACCTGATCCTCGGCGAGGGACGCGGCTTCGAGATCGCGCAGGGTCGCCTCGGCCCCGGGCGCATCCACCACTGCATGCGGCTGATCGGGCTCGCCGAGCGCGCGCTCGAGATGATGTGCAAGCGCGCGCTCGAGCGCGTCGCCTTCGGCAAGCGCCTCGCGGAGCAGTCGGTGACGCTCGAGCGCATCGCGGAATCGCGCTGCGAGATCGAGCAGGCGCGGCTCCTGACGCTGAAGGCCGCGTACATGATGGACACGGTCGGCAACAAGGCGGCGCGCGTCGAGATCGCGGCGATCAAGGTGGTGGCGCCGAACATGGCGCTGCGCGTGATCGACCGCGCGATCCAGCTCTTCGGCGGCGCCGGCGTGACGGCCGACTTCGGGCTCGCCCGCATGTTCGCCGGGGCGCGCACGCTGCGCCTCGCCGACGGCCCGGACGAGGTGCACCGCGCCCAGATCGCGCGCCTCGAGCTGAAGAAGTACCTGTGAACGTCGCGGGCAAGACGATCGTCGTGACGGGCGGCGCGAGCGGCATCGGCCGCGCGCTCGCTCGTCGCTTCGCCGCCGAGGGGGCGCGCGCGGTGGTGGTCGCGGACCGCGACGGCGACGGCGCGCGCGCGGTCGCGGACGAGCTCGCGGCGGCGCACGTCGGCGCGCTGCGCGCCGCCGGCGAGCGCGTCGACGTCGCGCTCGACGCGGACGTCGCGGGGCTCGTCGAGCGCACGGAGCGCGACGTCGGGCCGATCGATCTGTTCTGCTCGAACGCAGGCATCGTGTTCGAGGGCGGCGTCGCGACGCCCGACGCCGACTGGCAGCGCATGTGGTCGATCCACGTGATGGCGCACGTCTTCGCGGCGCGCGCCCTGGTGCCGCGCATGCTCGCGCGGGGCGGCGGCTACCTGCTGCAGACGGCGTCGGCGGCGGGGCTGCTGAGCCAGGTCGGCTCCGCGCCCTACGCCGTCACCAAGCACGCCGCCGTGTCGCTCGCCGAGTGGCTGGCGATCACGTACGGCGCCCGCGGCATCAAGGTGTCGGTGCTGTGCCCGCAGGCGGTGCGCACGGCGATGCTCGCCGGCACGGAGGAGGGCGGCGTCGCCGGCGTCGACGGCGTGCTCGAGCCCGAGCAGGTCGCCGACGCGGTGATCGAGGGGCTCGCCGACGAGCGCTTCCTGATCCTGCCGCACCCGCAGGTGCTCGAGTACCTGCGGCGCAAGACGGCGGACTACGACCGCTGGATCCGCGGCATGCAACGCCTGCAGGAGCGCTTCGGCCGGCCCGGCTGAGCCCGGGTCTTCCTCCGCGCGCGCTCGTCTCCACGCGACGACGGCGCTAGACTGCGCGCGTCGTCGCCGGCGACGAGCAAGCGCATGTCCGAGGTCGCCCTGCAGGAAGCCGCGGCGCGGATCGCGGTGCTGCCCTTCGAGAGCCTGTCGGAGGACGCCTCCGACGCGTACTTCGCGCGCGGCTTCGTCGAGGACCTGATCGTCGAGCTGTCGCGCTTCCCGACGCTCGAGGTGCTGCACCGGGACAGCTCGCTCGGATCGCCCGGAGCCGAGGCGACGCCCGACGCGACGCTCGGTGCCGACGGCGTCGGGCTCGTGCTGCGCGGCAGCGTGCGCCGCAGCGACGGCATGCTGCGCGTGACGGCACGGCTCGCCGAGGCGGGCGCGGGCAAGCAGCTCTGGGCCGGGCGCTTCGACGCGCCGGCGACCGACGTGCTCGCGCTGCAGGACGACATCGTCGCCCAGGTCGCGAGCGCGCTCGCGATCGAGGTCGACAGCGCGCGCCTCGCGCGGGCGCGCCGCAAGCCGCTCGCCTCGCTCGAGGTGTACGAGTGCTGGCTGCGCGGCGTCGAGGCGCTGCACCGCGGCACGCGCGACGACGACGAGCTCGCGCGCGGGTTCTTCGAGCGTGCGCTCGCGATCGATCCGACCTACGCACGCGCGCACGCCGGGCTGTCGCTGTCCCACTTCAACGAGTGGAGCTGCCAGATGTGGCAGGTGTGGGACGAGAAGGAGCGCCTCGCCTTCGAGCACGCGACGCGCGCGGCGGCGCTCGACGACTCGGACGCGCACGTGCAGATGGTGCTGGGCCGCGTCCACCTCTATCGCCGCGCGTTCGACGAGGCCGCGCGCCTCACCGACCGGGCGCTCGCGCTCAATCCCAACGACGCCGAGGTGCTGGTGCACGCGGCGCTCGTGCGCACCTACCTGGGCGATCCCGCGTCGGGCCTCGAGCTCGCCCGCAAGGCGATGCGTCTCCATCCCCGGCACCCGGACTGGTACGTCCCGTGCGTCGCGCTGCCGCTGTTCGCGCTCCGCCGCTACGACGAGGCCCGCGACACGGCGATGCGTGCGCCGCGCGCGCTCGTCGACTCGTCGGCGTACCTCGCCGCGAGCGCGGCGCTGGCCGGCGACCGCACGGTCGCCGCCCGCTATCTCGAGGTCTTCCTCGCCGAGCTGCGCGACAAGGTGCTGTTCTGCCGCGATCCCGAGCCGGGCGAGCCGCTGCGCTGGCTCGCGCTGGTCAATCCCTTCCGCCGCGGCGAGGACCTGGAAGCGCTCGCGCGCGGCCTGCAGATGGCCGGGCTCGCGCCCGATCCCGACGCCGGCGTGCGCTCGGCGCCGGTTGCGGCGCGCGCCGAGCCGCGCGCAGCGCCCGCCGTGTTCCGCCGCGACGGCGACGTCTGGACGCTCGCCTTCGCCGGCGAGGTGGTGCGGCTCGCCGACGTGAAGGGCTTCGCCGACCTGGCGCAGCTCCTCGCGCGGCCGGGCGACGAGGTGCACTGCCTCGAGCTCGCCGGCCGCCGCGACGAGCCGGCCGGCGCCGACCCCGTGCTCGACGAGCGCGCCCGCCGCGAGGTGCGCGCGCGGATCCGCGACCTCGAGGAGCAGATCGAGGAAGCCTGTCGCACGGGCGACCTCGGCCGCTCGGAGCGCGCGCGCGACGAGCTCGATCAGCTCGTCACGACGCTCGCCGGCGCGCTCGGCCTGGGCGGCCGCCCGCGCCGGGTCGGCAGCGCGGTCGAGCGCGCGCGCTCGAGCGTCACCTGGAGGATGCGCAGCGCGATGCGCAAGATCGCCGCCGCCCACCCCGCGCTCGGGCGGCACCTGGAGAACGCGGTGCGCACCGGGACCACCTGCGTCTACCAGCCCGAGGTGCCCATCGATTGGGCACTGTGACCGCCTGCCCCCTCACACCGTGAGGCCCGGCCCTACGCCTTTCCGTGCAGGAGGAGACGATGAGCACGAGTGCAGCACGGTCGATCGCGAACGGACGGACGTATCTCACCCCCGGCGGAACCGAGACCTTCATGCTGTTCCAGCAGGGCTTCCCGCTGCGCGAGGGCTGCGCGTTCGAGATCTTCGACGACGACGCCGCGTGGACGCGGCTGCGAACGGAGTACCTCGACCGCATCTTCCGGGCGGCGCAGGAGCACGGGCACGGCCTGCTCCTCGACACGCTGGTCTGGCGCGCGCACCCCGACTACGTCGCGGCGCTCGGCTACCCCGCGGGCGACCTGGCCCGCTTCAACGAGCTCGCGGTCGAGCGGACGCGCCAGGCGGTCGCGGAGTGGCGCGCCCGCGACGGCGCGCGTCGCGGCGAGCTGCCGGTCGTCCTGACGGCCGACGTCGGGCCGCGCGGCGACGGCTACAAGGTGAGCGACGCGGGCGTGACGCCGGAGGCGGCGCGCGCGTACCACCGCGCGCAGATCGAGGTTCTGGCACGGGCGGGCGTCGAGCTGGTGTGCGCGCTGACGATGACCAGCGTCGCCGAGTCGATCGGCGTCGCGCTCGCGGCGCGCGACTGCGGCCTGCCGCTGATCGTCTCGCCCACCGTCGAGACCGACGGCACGCTGCCCGACGGCACGCCGCTCGGCGAGCTCGTCCGCCAGGTCGACGAGGCGACCGGCGGCGCGCCGCTCTTCTACATGGTGAACTGCGCGCACCCGACGCACGTCGCGGGCGCGCTCGCTCGGGCGAAGGCCGCGGGCGAGGCCTGGCTCGGGCGCTTCAAAGGCATCCGCGCCAACTCGTCGCGGAAGAGCCACGCGGAGCTCGACGACAGCCCCGAGCTCGACCGCGGCAACCCGCAGGAGCTCGGCCGCGAGGTCGCGGCGATGAAGCGCGAGTACGGCCTGCGCGTCGTCGGCGGCTGCTGCGGCACGGACGCCGAGCACATCGCCGCGATCGCGCGCGAGAGCGTGGCGGCGTAGGCTCTTGATTGGGAGTGATTGGGAGGAAACGCGCATGGCGACGGCTGTCGTGAACGGCGTCCGCTTGTTCTACGAGCTCACCGGCACGGGCGACGTGCCGCTGGTGCTGGTGCACGGCTCGTGGGACTCGCACGCGGCCTGGGACCTCGTCGTGCCGCGGCTGGCGGAGTCGTTCCGCGTCGTGGTCTACGACCGGCGCGGCCACAGCGCGAGCGAGCGCGTCGCCGGGCAGGGCAGCGTGCGCGAGGACGTCGCGGACGTCGCGACGCTGATCGAGCAGCTCGGCCTCGCGCCGGCGTGGGTGGTCGGCAACTCGTTCGGCGCGGCCATCACCCTGCGGCTCGCCGCGGAGCGTCCCGAGCTGCTGCGCGGCATGGTCGCGCACGAGCCGCCGCTGTTCGGGCTCCTCGCCGGCGATCCGGCGCTCGCCCCGCTGCTCGAGGACGTGCAGCGCGGGATCGCGGCGGTGGTCCCGCTGATCGAGGCCGGCGATCACGCCGCCGCCGCGGAGCTGTTCGTCGACCGGGTGGCGCTCGGGCCCGGCGCCTGGGCCGCGCTGGCGCCCGAGGTGCGGCAGACGCTGATCGAGAACGCGCCGACGTTCCTCGACGAGGTGCGCGACCCCGAGGCGTTGCGCTTCGAGCTCGACCGGCTGCGAGCGTTCACGCGGCCGGCGCTGCTGACGATGGGCGACCAGAGCCCGCCGACGTTCGCGCCGGTGGTGCGCAAGCTCGCGCCGGTGATCCCGCGGGTGGAGGTGCGGGTGCTGGCGGGGGTGGGGCACGTGCCGCACATGACGCACCCGGAGGAGTACGCGGGGGTGGTCGAGGGGTTCGTGCGCGCGCACGGTGGGTGATTTCGCCTCTTGCGCGTCGGTGGGCGCGCGTGCCACCGGCGCGCGCCGGCGCGCATGTCGTTCAGGCGGCGGGAGTTGCGTCGCGCATCCCGCGCTGCGCCGTGCGTGAGCGTGCGGCGGCCGTCACCAGCGCCTGCACGACCAGATCGTAGTCCACGGGCGTCCCGTCCCAGCGCGGGAACGCCGT
>JBFMAS010000197.1:0-8396 GCA_040755575.1 Thermodesulfobacteriota bacterium | reverse complement strand
GGCGCAGCCGACGTAGGCGCTCTTCGCCTTCCCTTGCGTGCCGTCGAACGACGCGCACGGGCAGTACATCTCGATCGCGGCGCGAGCGGCCTCGATGTCGGCCGTATCGGCGGCGATCTGCGCCGAAGTACCCGTCAAGCAACTCGTGGTGGACTGCGCCGGAGCCGACGTGGCGGCGCCAAGAACCACGCACGACACGGCCGCGACGAGCCACGGTCTCGATCCCCTCATGATCACCTCCTCACAACGTCCCGTGGGCACACGTCGCCCGCCGGGGGCCTCGGACGGAAACGGCCCTCGCGTGCGTGCGAGTGCTCCGCCGATCAGTGCTGCGAGACGACGACGAGGGCGCCAATGTGGCGCAGCAGGATTCGGATGAAGAAGCGAGTCGAGCGAAGCGGACCAACCACCGTCCGCGGCGCTCTTATGCTGAACCGGTTCGACGCCGTCAAGCCGTGACGAAAAGAAACTGCAACCCCCACCCCACACGTTCCGTCCCCCCGCCCGGGAATTCGGCAGTTCGCCGCGGCCACATGAGGGTCTTGACGCGCGCCGCGACGTCGAAAAGAGCGCACGTGCGACCGAGCGGCACGTGCTGTGCTCGTCGCGGCGGCATCGTCGTACGCGTCGCCACGATCATCGCGACGCGTCCCGCGCTCATCGCTGGCCGCGCGTCACACGATGCAGCACAATCCCGGTGAGGAGCATCCAGTGCCACCGACCATCGCCAGAGCGCAGGGGCTGTGGAGCCCCGAGCGCGTCTACCTCAACACCGCGAGCTACGGCCTGCCGCCGCGTCCCGCATGGGACGCGCTGCAAGCGGTGCTCGCCGACTGGCGCGCGGGGCGCACCAGCTGGGAGCGCTGGGGCGATGCGACCGAGGGCGCGCGTGCCGTATTCGCGGAGCTGGTCGGGGTCGACGTGGCGACGGTCGCGACCGGGGCCACGGTGTCGGGTCTGGTCGGGCTGATCGCGGCGTCGATCCCGGACGGCGCGCGCGTGCTGGCACCGGACATCGAGTTCACCTCGGATCTGTTTCCCTTCCTCGTGCAGGCGAAGCGCGGCGTGACGGTACGCACCGTTCCACCGTCCGTGCTCGTCGACGAGATCGACGCCGGCACCGACGTCGTCGTCGCGAGCGCGGTGCAGATGGCGACCGGCGAGGTGCTCGATCTCGAAGCGCTCGAGGCGGCGGCGTCGCGCCACGACGTGACCACGGTGATCGACGTGACGCAGGCCTGCGGCTGGCTGCCGATCGACGCGAGCCGCTTCGATGCGGTCGTGTGCGCCGCGTACAAGTGGCTCATGTCGCCGCGCGGCACGGCGTTCATGAGCGTGCGGCCGCGTCTGCTCGAGCGCATCGTGCCGCACGCGGCCGGCTGGTACGCGGGTGAGGATCCGCACCAGACCTACTTCGGCGGGCCGCTGCGGCTCGCGCGGACGGCTCGCCGCCTCGACGTCTCGCCGGCGTGGTTCTCCTGGGTCGGCGCGCTGCCGGCGCTCGAGCTGGTGCGCGAGATCGGCGTGCCGGCGATCCACCAGCACGACCTGCGCCTCGCCAACCGCTTCCGCGCGGGTCTCGGTCTCCCGCCGAGCGACTCGGCGATCGTCTGCGTCGACGCGCCGCAAGCGGCCGACGAGCTCGAGCGCGCCGGCATCATGGCGGCCGTGCGCGGCGGCCGGCTGCGCACCTCGTGGCACGTCTACAACACCGACGCCGACGTCGACGCGACGCTGGAGGCGCTGTCGGGGTGAGCGTCGGGCGGTCGCGCGCGGCGCGCTTGTCGGCGCCGTGCGGCGCGCGCTAACGTCGCGCACGATGACGGCCGAGCGGGCGCCCGACGCGCGCTTCACGGGCTTCGCCGACGACCAGGCGCGCTTCTTCCGCGCGCTCGCGAAGAACCAGAATCGCGACTGGTTCCTCGCGCACAAGCACGAGTACGAGCAGGGCTGGCTCGAGCCGATGAAGGCGCTGCTCTGGGACGTGCGCGCGAAGGCGGTGCGGACCTACGGCGACGAGGTGCTCGGCGTCCCGAAGGTGTTCCGCATCTTCCGCGACGTGCGCTTCTCGCGCGACAAGTCGCCCTACAAGACGCACGTCGCGGGCTACCTGCCGCTCGCCGTGACGGGCGGACGCGTGCCCGGGCCGGTCGCGCTCTACCTCCACCTCGGCACCGACCGCTACGTCGGCGCCGGGCACTGGGTGATGGACGCCGCGCAGCTCGCGCGCTTCCGCGCCGCACTGCTCGACGACCGCCGCGGCGCCGCGCTCGGCCGCGTCCTCGGGAAGCTCGAGAAGGCGGGCTTCGTGGTGGGCTCGCGCGAGGCCCTGAAGAAGCTGCCGCGCGGCGTCGACCCGGCGCATCCGCGCGCCGAGCTCACCAAGCGCAAGGGGCTGGTGGTCGAGTTCCCGCCGCTGCCCCCGAAGCTGATCGTGTCGCCGGCTCTGGTCGACTGGCTCGCCGGCCGGACGGCGGCCGCGGCGCCGCTCGTCCGCTGGCTCGCCGAGCACGTTGGCGAGAGCGGCAGCCGCTCGCCCCGCCGGGCCGGCTAGCGTCCTCGCACGCGCGCGCGCCCGGTCCGCGGGGCGCCGTCCGGTCCGCGACGGCAGGCGCGCTTCCCCGTCGCGCGGCCCGCCAGCTCCGTCCTGGCGCCTCACAGTGGAAGGACCGCCCTCACGCCTTGGGGGCGTCACCACCACGAGGAGGACAGCCATGGAACGGTCGAAGGTGTTCGGAATGCGAGGGTCGGGCGTGGTCGCGCTGGCGGCCGCAGCCGCCGTCGCCCTCGCGGCGCCGCCGGCGCACGCGCAGGTCCGCTGCGGCGACGTCGTGGCCGCGGGAACGCAGGCCGTCCTCGCGGGCGACCTCGCGTGCGACGGCGCGGACGAGGCCGTGCGCGTCGAGGCGGACGCGGTGCTCGACCTCGGCGGCTTCGCCGTCCGGTGCACGGACGCCGACGGCGACGGCCGGACGCCGGCGCGCGGCATCGTGCTGACGGGACGCGGCGCGACGGTCCGCAATGGTCGCGTCGCCGGCTGCGGCCAGAACGTCGTGCTCGCGGGCGAAGGCCGCCACGCCGTCGCGGGGCTCACGGCGGCGTCCGGCGCGGCGGGCGTCGTCGCGCGGAGCGATCGCAACGTGATCGCCGACAGCGTCGCGTTCGGCAACGGGCAGCACGGCTTCCTCGTCGTCGGAACCGCCAATCGCCTGACCGGCAACGTCGCGCGCGACAACGGGGCCGTCGGCTTCTTCGTCACCAGGCGGACGGCGCTGACCGGCAACGTCGCGCGCGGCCACCAGCAGGCCGGCTTCCTGGTCGCCTCGGATCGGAGCACGCTGCTCGCGAACCGCGCCGTCGAGGGCGCGGTGGGGTTCTACGTTCGCGGCGCGAGCAACCGCCTCGAGCGCAACGTGGGGGAGGCGAACATCACCGGCGTGCTGCTCGACGAGGGGTCGCGCGGCAACGTCCTCGAGCGCAACGTGATGCGCGCGAACCTGTTCACCGGCTTCTTCGTGCCCGGCGGGGCGGGCAACCGGCTCCACCGCAACCGGGCCGAGGACAACGGGTCGCACGGCGTGATCCTGTTCGCGACGGCGAGCCGTACGGTCGTGCACGGAACGATCGCGCGGAGCAACGGTGGCTCCGACCTGTCCGACGAGGC
The DNA here is from genome assembly GCA_040755575.1 of Thermodesulfobacteriota bacterium. Lineage (GTDB taxonomy): Bacteria > Desulfobacterota > Binatia > UBA12015 > UBA12015 > DATCMB01. Next base: position 4,732 of record JBFMAS010000197.1, on the reverse strand, counting down.
GCAGGCTTGCGGCTCGAGCCGCTGGCGCGACACGACTTCGGGACGAGCAACCAGGCGTGCATCGAGTGATGGCGACGGCCGTGCGGCTTTCGCGGCTTGCACGACGGGCGCGCGGCATCGGAGGATCGGCGTGATGACGTCCTGTCGACGATCGACGAAAGATGCCCTGCGCACCGCGCTCGTGCTGCTGGCCGCCGCCGCGCTCGGCCGCTCCGCCGCGCTGGCGGCGACGCCGGCCGATCACGCGGTGGTCGAGTCGGGCCCGCTGTCGGCCCGGATCGAGACCGACCCCTTCCGCCTGCTGTTCGAGGACGCGCGCGGCACGCTGCTCGCGGACGCGCCCACCGACGACCCGCGGGTCGCGGGCACGCTCGGCTTCCGCGCGGCCGACGAGTGGCGTCACGCGACGCGCGCGACGCGCGTGCTGCAGCGCAACCCCCGCGCGGCGCGCCTCGCGCTCGAGACCGACGACGCCGACGGGCGCACCCTCGCGGTGCAGCTCGAGGCGGTGGCGAGCGGCGTGATCGAGGTCGTGATCGAGGTCGAGGGCGCGAGCGGCGGCGTGCAGGCGCTCGGTGCCGCGTGGACCGCGCGCGAGGACGAGCGCTTCTTCGGGCTCGGCGAGCGCGCCGACGCGGTCGAGCACCGCGGCGGCGACGTCGAGAGCTACGTCGCCGACGGGCCCTACCAGGAGGACGAGTACCCCCTGATCGGCGCCCTGCTGCCGGCGCCGGGCTTCCGCCCGCGCCTCGACGCGACGTACTTCCCGATCCCATGGCTGCTGTCGTCGGCCGGCTACGGCGTGCTGGTCGCGAACGACGACACGGCGTACCACCACCTCGCCAGCGAGCGCGCGGGTGCGTGGAGCTTCGAGGTGCAGGGCGCGCCCGCCGACGAGGTCACCGTGCCGCTCGCTGCGCCGCGCGAGCTGCGCTTCCTCGTCTTCGCCGGCCCGAGGCCGGCGGACGTGCTCGAGCGCTACACGCGCTTCGTCGGACGCCAGCCCGCGCTCGAGGCGGCGTGGCCCTTCGGGCCGTGGTTCCAGCCCGGCGGCTCGGTCGACCAGCAGGTGGCCCAGGTCGCGGCGCTGCGCGAGGCCGACGCGCCGCTGTCGGTCGCCCAGACCTACCTCCACTACCTGCCGTGCGGCGGTGACCGCTCGCGCGAGCCCGAGCGGACGGCGAGGCTGCACGAGCTCGGCGTCGCGGTGACGACCTACTTCAACCCGATGCTCTGCCAGGACTACGCCGACGCCTTCCGGCACGCGACGCGGACGGGCGCGCTCTTGCGTCGCGAGGACGGCGAGCCCTACCTCTACACGTACTTCACCTCGCGGCCGTTCGTCGTCGGGCAGTACGACTTCTCCTTCGGGCCCGGGCGGCGCGCGTTCCACAACCTGCTGTCGCTCGCCGTCGCCGACGGACACGACGGCTGGATGGAGGACTTCGGCGAGTACACGCCGCTCGACGCACGCCCGCACGACGGTCGCACCGGGTCCGCGGCGCACAACCGCTTCGTCGTCGACTACCACTGCGCGGCGTGGGACTTCGCGCGCAAGCAGCGACGGCCGATCGTGCGCTTCCAGCGCTCGGGCTGGACCGGCGTCGCGCCCTGCGCGCAGGTCGTGTGGGGCGGCGATCCGACGACCGACTGGGGATACGACGGGCTCGCCTCGACGGTGCGCGCCGGTCTCGGCATGGGTCTCTCGGGGATCGGCGTCTGGGGCTCGGACATCGGCGGCTTCTTCTCGTTCAACGGCCGGGAGCTCACCGACGAGCTGCTGCTGCGCTGGGTCCAGGTCGGGCTCGTGTCGGGCGTCATGCGGACGCAGCGTGACGGGATCGCGGTGCCGGACTACGAGCGCCCGCAGGTCGAGGACCCGCAGAACCTCGGCGTGTGGCGGCGCTACGCGAAGCTGCGCACGCAGCTCTACCCGTACGTCGCCGCGGCGGCCGCGGAGTACCGGCGCACCGGCATGCCGATCATGCGCCACCTCGTCCTCGCGCATCCCGACGACCCGCGCGTGCTCGACGTCGACGACCAGATCCTGTTCGGCCCCGATCTGCTCGCGGCACCCGTCCTCGAGCCGGGCGTGCGGACGCGCCGCGCGTACCTGCCCGCCGGTGACTGGATCGACTTCTGGCGCAGCGTGCGCTTCGTCGAGGAGGACGGCTCCTTCGAGCCCGGCCGGGCGGAGGTGCTCGCCGGCGCGCGCGAGGTCGAGGTGCCGGCGCCGCTCGAGGAGCTGCCGCTGTTCGTGCGCGCGGGCGCGCTGCTCGTCCTGCTCCCGCCGGACGTCGACACGCTCGCCGACTACGGCGACGCGACACCGGGCATCGTGCGCCTCGCCGACCGGCCTGGCGAGCGGCGCCTGCTCGCCTTCCCGCGCGGCGAGTCGACGACGCAGCTCGTGCAAGGAAGGCTCGTGTCGCGCGAGCGTGCGGACGGCTGGCAGCTCGAGATCGACGCACCGAGCGCGCGCTGGAGGGTCGCGGCGACGCTGTCCTCGCTCGAGCGCCCGTTCGCGCCGTGCGCCGTCGAGTGGAGCGGCCGGCCGCTCTCGCGCGGCCTCTGGTCGTACGACGGCGAGGGCGGCGTGCTGCGCGCCGAGGTGGCGGGGTCGGGCGTGCTGCAGGCGTACCGAGTCTGCGATTGATGTTCGCGGCGCGCCTGCTCAGCGCGCGTGCCGGCGGTCGGCGACGTAGCGCCCGGGCGACGTACCCGTCCACGTCTTGAACGCGCGCTGGAACGCGCTCGGCTCCGAGTAGCCGAGGCGCTCCGCGACGTCCGGGATGCGTACGCCGCGGCCGAGGAGCGCGATCGCGAGGTCGCGCCGGAGCTCCTCGCGCAGCGCCGCGAACGACGTGCCGATGCGCTGCAGATGGCGGGCGAGCGTCGGACGCGACATCGCGAGCTTCCGCGCCACCTGGTCGACGCTCGCGCCGGCGAAGGGCTGCCACGTGGCGAGCGCGGTGCGGACGGCGTGCTCGACGCGGTCGCCGGGCGGACCGAGCAGGAAGCCTTGCAGCGCGGCGCGCAGGTAGCCGGGGACGTCGGCCGGCCGTCGGACCACGGGCAGCGCGAGCTGTCGCGTGTCGAAGCGGATCTCGGCGTCGCCTGCGAGCTGCGGCGGCACGCCGAACAGGAAGCGCGTCTCGGCGGCGAGCGGGCGGAAGCGTGTCGGCAGCGTCAAACCGAGGAGCGGCAGGGGCTGGCCTACGAGCCACTCCGCCGTGCGCGTCGGCGTGAGCAGCATGGTGTGGGTCGTGAGGACGGAGCCGGCCTGCGCGCGCGACGCGGGACGCAGGCGAAGAGTCGCCTGCCCGCGCTCGACGGCGAGCTCCCAGCCGCCCCGCGGGTCGAACAGGCGGTAGAAGGCGTTCGCCCGCTCGAGGCAGGCGGCGACGTCGCCGCAGTACACCAGCGTCCCGACGAGGAACGCGTAGCCGCCGAGGGGCACCGGCCGGGCGGAGTAGCCGAGCGACTCGTCCCCGCCCGCGCGCACGGCGTCACGGTACACGGCGGCGAACTGCTCGCCGGTCAGGCGATGCCCGGGGTCGCGCAGCCGCGAGGGCGGGACGCCCGCCTCGCGCAGGATGCGGGCACGCGCCGCCGCCCCGATCGGCAGGCGCGCGACCGCTTCGCGCGCGTAGCGCACGGGGATCGTCGCTGCCCCGGCGAGCGCCGCCTGCGCCGTCGCGGCACGATCGAGCGCTCCGGTCATGCAGTCCGAGACGCGGCGTCATTGCCCGCGTGGCGTGCGAGCCGGATGCTGTGCCTTCGAAGGAGGTGCCTCATGCGCAGGCTGATCGTCGAGGACGTCCGCGAGTACGGGATGGCGGATCTCGCCGGCACGTACAAGTCGACGGCGGGGACCCAGGCCGCGATCGATCCGGAGCTCCTCGATCCGCTGCTGCGGCGGCTCGAGGGCGACGGCTTCGTGGTCGTCGAGCGCGTGCTGCCCGAGGCGGAGGTCGACGAGCTGCGTCGCGACCTGCTGCCGCGCTTCATGCACTCGTCGGGGCGGAACAACTTCGAGGGCTTCGCGACGCAGCGCCTCTACGGCGTGATCGAGAAGACGCTCGCCTGCAACCCGCTGGTCGAGCACCCGCTCGTCCTCGGTCTCCTCGACCGCGTGCTGGAGCCGAACTACCTGCTGTCGCAGCTCCAGGCGATCGACATCCTGCCCGGCGAGGCGGCCCAGCCGCTGCACTACGACGACGGCTTCTATCCCTGGCCGCGCCCCCGCCGCGCGCTCGGCGCGGCGACCATCTGGGCGCTCGACGACTTCACGACCGAGAACGGCGCCACGGTGGTGATCCCGCGAAGCCACCGCTGGGGCGATCGCATGCCCGGCCCGGAGGACGAGGCGGCGGCGCGGCCGGTCGTCATGCCGCGCGGCTCGGTGCTCTTCTTCCTCGGCACGCTGTGGCACGGCGGCGGCGCGAACCGGACGCGCGATGGACGTCTCTGCGTCACCGCGCAGTACTGTGCGCCCTGGTGCCGGCAGCAGGAGAACTTCAGCCTCTCGGTGTCGCGCGAGCGCGTCAAGCAATGCAGCGCGCACGTGCAGCGGATGCTCGGCTACAGCATCCACCCGCCGTTCATGGGGTTCGTGAACGGCGTGCACCCGCGGCGGCTGCTGTCTGGTGCTTGACGCCGTGCGCGTGGGTCCGACGCCGTGCCCGCGGGAGCGTGGGGTCTGCCGGCTTCGCTCCGGTCGCCGGAGGTC
>JBFMAS010000196.1:0-2465 GCA_040755575.1 Thermodesulfobacteriota bacterium | reverse complement strand
GCCGGTGGCGCCGAACGGGTGGCCGAGCGCGACGCTGCCGCCGTTCGGGTTCATGCGCTCGACCGGGAGGTCCCGAACTTATGCTCGACGCCGGCCTTGGCGCGAACGTAGTCGCGGTCGGCGAGACCCTTCAGGTGGCACGCGACCTGGGCCGCAAACGCCTCGTGGACCTCCCACAGCGCGACGTCCCCGTAGCCGAGCCCGTGGCGCGCGAGCAGCCGCGGGATCGCGCTCACCGGCGCCATCAGCAGGCCCTCGTGCCGCAGATCGACCGCGTTGATCTGGAAGTCGACGAGGCGCGCCCGCGGCACGTCGCCCGGCAGGCGCTCCAGCCCCGCCGCGGTCGCGACCCAGATCGCCGCGGCGCCGCCTGGAAGACGCCCACCATGCTGGTGCTGCACTGCAGGATCGTGGTGAGCGTCGGGACGTGCGGATCGAGGTTCGCCTCGAGCCACACCTCGCGCGCCAGGTTGTTGTAGGCGAGGTTCAGCACCACCGAGCCCCAGACGCCGAGGTCGATGCCGCCCTTCGCCGCGCGCTCGGCCATCGCCCGTGCGACCGGCACCGACAGCTCCAGCACGTCGCGGTCCGCGAACGGCCCGTCGACGCGCACGAACGGCGTGCGCAGGCCCGCCGCGAGCCAGACCGTCTCGCGCTTCGCCAGCTCGTTGCTCATCGCTCGCCCCCGTGGCGGCGCGCGGGCGCCCCCGCGAGCGCGCGGCGGTCCGCCGCCGGTACGTCCGCGTCATCGTTCTCCACGTCGCGCGTCCAAGCAACGGCCGCCGCGCCCTGCCATCAGCGTACGTCACGTGGCACGCTGGATGCGACGAAGGCGACGCGCCGGCGGCTCGCTGCGAGCCGGCACAGGAGGACGCGATGCTGGTGAACCCCAAGTCGCATCTCGCGAAGGCCCGGCGCGAGGGCTGGGCGCTCGGCGGCTTCAACGCCTACGACCTCGAGTCCGCCCGGGCGGTGATCCAGGCGGGCGCCGAGACGCAGGCGCCGCTCCTCGTGCAGACCTCCGAGGGCGCCGTCAAGCACATGGGTCTCGATAACGCGGTCGTGATCGTGCGGGCGCTGGCCGCGGCGAGCCCGGCGCCCGTCGCGCTGCACCTCGACCACGGCAAGAGCGAGGATCTCGCGCGCGCCGCGGTCGACGCCGGCTACACCTCGGTGATGATCGATGCCTCGCGCGAGACGTACGACGAGAACATGCGGGCGACTGGTCACGTCGTCGCGTACGCGCACGCGCGCGGCGTGCACGTCGAGGCGGAGCTCGGCACGCTCGGCGGCGTCGAGGACCTCGGGGAGCAGGCCGTACGCTCGATGCTCACCGATCCGGAGCAGGCCGTGCGCTTCGCACGCGAGACGGGGGTCGATGCGCTGGCGGTCGCGATCGGCACCTCGCACGGCGCGTACAAGTTCAAGGGGACGCCGCACCTCGACTTCGAGCGCCTGCAGGAGATCGCGAGCCGCGTGCCGCAGCCGATCGTGCTGCACGGCGCGTCCTCGCTGCCGGCCGAGGACGTCGCGCTCGCGGAGCGCTACGGCGCGCGCCTGCCGCACGCGCAGGGCATCCCCCCGGAGCTGATCCGCCGCGCCGTCGAGCTCGGCGTGGCGAAGGTCAACACCGACTCGGACCTGCGCCTCGCGGCCCTCGCGCGCCTGCGCCGGGTGCTGGTCGAGCGGCCCGATCTGTTCAACCTCTACGAGCTCATGGGCGAGGTCGAAGCGGCGATCCGCGAGGCGACCGTGGCCCGCATCCGCCTGCTCGGCGGCGAAGGGAGGGCATGACATGGCGGCGCGCGAGTTCGACGTCGTCGTGATCGGCGCCGGACCGACCGGCGAGAACGTCGCCGGACGCGTGCGGGGCCACGGGCTCTCGGCCGTGATCGTCGAGTCCGAGCTGGTGGGCGGCGAGTGCTCGTTCTGGGCGTGCATACCGAGCAAGGCGCTGCTGCGCCCGATCCACGCGCTCGAGCACGCGCACGCCGTCGCCGGCACGCGCGAGGCGGTGACCGGCGCGCTCGACGCCGCCGCCGTGCTGGCGCGGCGCGACGCCTTCACGGCGCGCTGGGACGACGCCGGCCAGGTGCAGTGGCTGGTCGACACGGGCATCGAGCTGGTGCGGGGCCACGGCCGCCTCGCCGGCGAGCGCCGGGTGGTCGTCGAGCACGCGGACGGCGGCTCCACCGAGCTGCGCGCCCGCCACGCGGTCGCGGTGTGCACCGGCAGCCGGGCGGCGATCCCCGACGTCCCGGGCCTCGCCGCGGCGATGCCGTGGACGAGCCGCGAGGCGACCAGCGCGCGCGCCGCGCCGCAGCGCCTGGCGATCATCGGCGGCGGCGTCGTCGCCTGCGAGATGGCGGTCGCCTGGCGCGCGCTCGGGACGCGCGAGATCACCATCCTGCAGCGCGGCGAGCGCCTCGTCCCCGGCTTCGAGCCGTTCGCGAGCGAGGCGCTGC
>JBFMAS010000195.1:0-8108 GCA_040755575.1 Thermodesulfobacteriota bacterium | reverse complement strand
CGACCTTCCGCGTCGGCGGCAAGATGTTCGCGATGTTCACCGACGACCACCACGGCGACGGCAGGGTCGCGCTGTGGTGCAAGGCGCCGCTCGGCATGCAGGAGATCCTGATCGACGCCGACCCCGAGCGCTTCTACAAGCCGCCCTACGTCGGGCCGAGCGGCTGGGTCGGCGTCCGGCTCGACGTCGCGGTCGACTGGCGGGAGGTGCGCGGGCTGCTCGTCGGCGCGTGGCGCATGACGGCGCCGAGGAAGCTCGTGCCGCTCCTCGATGCTTGACGAGGCGGCGCCCTACGGGACGAGAATCACCTTGCCCACCGTCGCCTGCGCCTCGATGCGGCGGTGCGCCTCGGCCGCCTCGGCGAGCGGAAGGCGCTCGATCGGCAGGTGGATCGCACGCCGCCGGAAGAGCTCGAACAGCGCCGCGTAGGCCGCCGGGATGCGCCCGAGCTCGGTCGCGAGCGTCGTGCCGAGGAAGTAGGTACGCAAGCCAAGATTCCGTCCGGAGCGCAGGAAGGTCTCGAGGATCGCTTCGGGCGGCGGGTCACCCGCAGCGCGTCCGAAGAGCACCACCGTGCCGCCCGGACGCAGCATCTCGAAGCTGCGCGCCATGCTCGGTCCGGCGACCGAGTCGAGCACCAGATCGGCGCCGCGGCCGCCGGTGAGCTCACGGACGCGCGCGAGCACGTCCTCCGTGCGGTAGTCGATCGCGTGGCGGAAGCCCGCGCGGCGCGCGACCTCCGCCTTGCCGGCGCTCGACACGAGCCCGATCGACAGCGCCCCGGCGTCGCGCAGCAGCGCGCCGAGGAAGCAGCCCACGCTGCCCGCCGCCGCGTGCGCGACCACCGCGGTGCCCTCGCGCACGCCGTTGTCGTGCGTCAGGAAGTACGCGGTCAGCCCGGCGACCGGGCACGAGGCCGCCTCCTCGAACGACACGTCGTCCGGGATGCGGGTCGCGAGCATCGCCGACAGGAGCGTCTTCTCGGCATAGGCGCCGCTCACCTGGATGCCGAGCACGCGTTCGCCCACGGCGAAGCCGGCGACGCCCTGCCCGATCGCGTCCACCACGCCCGCGAAGTCGGTGCGGGGCACGTACGGCGTCGCAAGCCCCGGCTCGCCGTGACGGCGCGACTGGATGTCGTGAAAGTTGACCGCGACGGCGCGATTCGCGAGCCGCAGCATCCCCGGACCGGGCCCGGGCTCGGGGACGTCGACCAGCCCCATGACCTCCGGGCCGCCCTGCCCCGTGACGTGCACCGCTTTCATGACGCTTGCTGTAACTCCTGCACGCGCGGCGATGACGCAAGGGGAAAGTGACGGGCGTGCAGCATGGATTTCGCCGGCAGCGCCGTACCCGGCGTGGCACGCATCCCGCACGACGCTCCCGGAATGGACACCGCGCGGATCCTCGGCCCGATCGTCGCCGTGGCGAGCATGCTGCTGATCGGCCTCGTCGCCGCCGCGGCCGGGAGCCAGCCTGTCGAGGTGACGGGCTGGCTGCTCGTGCCGGACAGGCGCCCGTTCGACGCGAAGCTCGTCGAGCGGCTCCGCGTGCCCGCGGGCTTCCGCGTCGGCGTCTTCGCCGACGACCTCGGCAACGCACGCATGATGGCGGTCGCGAGCGACGGCTCGGTGTACCTGACGCGCCCCGAGCAGAACGACGTCCTGCTGCTGCGCGACCGGGACGGTGACGGGCACGCGGACGAGGCGCGCACGGTCGCGTCGCAGCTCGAGATGGTGCACGGCATCGCGCTGCGCAACAAGACCGTCTACCTGGCCGACATCAAGCGCGTCTACGCGGCGGAGGTCCAGCCGGACGGCGGTCTCGCAGCGCCGCGGACGATCGTCGACGAGCTTCCCGACGGCGGCCAGCACCCGCGGCGGACGATCGGCTTCGGTCCGGACGGGCGGCTCTACGTCTCGATCGGCAGCACGTGCAACGCGTGCCGCGAGCCGAACGAGGAGCACGCGGCGATGCTGCGCTTCAACGGCGACGGCAGCGGACGCGGCATCTTCGCGCGCGGGCTGCGCAACACGATCGGCTTCGCCTGGCACCCGCAGAGCGGCGAGCTGTGGGGCCTCGACCACGGCTCCGACTGGCGCGGCAACGACGTGCCGGCGGAGGAGCTGAACCGGATCACCCAGGGCGCCGACTACGGCTGGCCGTACTGCCACGGCGACCGCCAGCCGGACGAGCTGCTCTCGCTAGACCCGCCGGGCACGACCAAGCAGGCGTACTGCAAGACGACCGAGCCGCCGGTGCTGACGTACGGCGCGCACTCGGCGCCGATCGCGCTCGCCTTCTACGCGAGCGGCCCGTTTCCGCCGGAGTACGCTGGCGATGCCTTCGTCGCCATGCGCGGCTCGTGGAACCGGAATCCCGCAACCGGCTTCGAGGTCGCGCGCATCGACTTCGAGGGCGAGCGTCCCGTGCGCATCGTCCCGTTCCTGACGGGCTTCCTGATCGACGGCGGCAAGGCGACGTTCGGCCGACCGGCGGGCGTCGCGGTCACGCGGGACGGCGCGCTGCTGGTCTCGGACGACGCGAACGGCGTCGTCTACCGCGTCGCCTACACGGGCCCGCCGGCGGCCGCCGCCGGCCGCTGAGCGCACCGCTCACCGGTCCCGCGCGGAGCCGAGCAGGCGCTCGACGAGACGGCGCTGCTCGTCGAAGTCCGCCGGATTCGGAAGGTACGCGTCGTACACGGTGCCCTGGCCGCCCGGCGGCGGGCCCCCCGCGGTGTGGACGATGATCGGCAGGTCGTGCGTCCGCGGGTTCGCCTTCAGGCGCCGGCAGAGCTCGATGCCGTCCATCCGCGGCATCATGACGTCGGTGAGCACCAGGTCGAGCGGCGTCGTGAGCGCGATCTCCAGCGCCGCGGCACCGTCGCGCGCGGTGTGCACGGAGTGTCCCTCCATCGAGAAGAGCAGGTCGAGTACCTCGAGGACGTCGTGCTCGTCGTCGACTATCAGCAGGCTCGCCATGCACCCGCGCCTAGTCCGACTTCGAGGCGCTCTGCGGTGCAATGCCTCTCGGCTCGACCGGCTGCGGCTGTCCGAGAAGGAGCTGGCTGACGCTCGAAAACTTGTCGCCCACGACGATGCCCTGCTGGGTGATGCGGAACTCGCGGATGGCGGCGTCGAAGTCGCTCTCGCGCAGCTTGACGATCGAGATGAGCCGGCGAACCTCTCCGGCGTACTCGAAGTACCGCATGAGGATGACGTTCTCGACGAGCGCCGACACCGAGATCACCGTTCCCTCGATCGTCTGGGTGAAGATCGGCAGCTCCTCGGACAGGAAGGTCGTCACGCCGCGCGCACGCAGCAGCACGGTGAGCGCGGACAGGAAGCTCGGCAGCCGCTCGGGGTGCATGGCCGCCTGCACGAAGCCCTCGAGCCCGTCGATGAAGACGCGCCGCGCGCCATGGCGCGTGACGAGGTCGACGATCCGCTCCGCCACCTCGTCGAGGAAGATCTCCAGCGGGGCCTGCCACGCGACGTGCAGCAGGCCCTGCTCGCACCACGACGCGAGCCTCAAGCCCAGGTTCTGGGCCTTGCCGACGATGCGCTCTCGAGCCTCGAAGAAGCCGAAGTAGAGCCCGGGCTCGCCCGCCGCCGCGCCGGCATCGAGGAAGGTCAGCCCGAGGAGCGTCTTGCCGACGCCGGGCGCGCCGAGCAGGCTGGTCGCCGAGCCGCGCACGATCCCGCCCCGACGATCTCGTCGAGGCGCGGGATCCCCGTCGAGACCAGCTCGCGGTCCTCGCCCGGCTCGACGTCCTGCGCGCCGATGACGGTCTCGAGCCGCGGGTACACCCGGACGCCGCCCGACCGGATCGTGAAGACGTGCTGCCCCGTCAAGTGCTTCCCGCCCCGCATCTTGTGGATCTCGATCTCGCGCGCGCGGCGCAGGCCGCTGCGGGCTTGCGAGAGCTCGATCAAGCCGTCGACCAGGGTGTGCTCCGGGTGCGGGTCCGTGCCCGAGATCGGGGCGAGCAGGATCGTCGTGCAGCCCATGGCCGTCACCAGGGCATTGAGCGCATGCAGAAACTTTGCCAGGTCGCGCGGGCTCTCGCCGTACTCCCGTGCGGTGGCGAAGCCGTCGAGGACGAACAGCGTCGGGTGCAGCTCGTGGACCGTGGTGCTGATGAACTGCAGCAACCCGTCGAGACCCTGGTCGACGATGTCGTTGAAGCCGCTCAGCAGGACGTAGCGGTCGGCGACGGCCTGCTGATCGAAGAAGTCGAAGCCGCGCAGGTGCTCGAGGAGCTTGCCGTGCGACTCCGCGATCAGCGTGATGACGAGCACCCGCTTGCCGGCGCGCGCGACGTTGAACGCGATCTGGTTCGCGAGGATGGTCTTGCCCGTTCCGGCATGCCCCTCGAGGAGGTAGAGCCCCGCCTCGACGAGGCCGCCGCCGAGGAGCGTATCGAAGCCGGGCACACCCGTGGGCAGCCGCCCGCGACGTGGACGAGATCCTTCTCCGCTCATGCTTCGAGTCCCGAAAAAAAGGGCGCGAGCCGCGCCGAGGACGAGCCGCCGCACCACCGTCGGCGGGTACGTGGTCTCACGACCCTATCACGACGTGGGTGCGGCTCCATCCCCGCTGCGCCGGGACGCGCGGCGCACGTCGCCCCGCTACTCGGTGCGCGTCAGCGTGCCCTCGATGCGCTGCAGCACGCGGCCGTCGGGCGCCGTGCGGGTGAGGGTCCAGTGCAGGCGGTCGGCGTCGAGCCAGCGGTCGGTGACGACGATGGCGGCGCCGTCCTTCTCGCCGCGCCAGGTGAGCGTCGCGGTGGCGGGGTCCCAGCGGCCCTCGGCCACATGCCAGTAGCCGTCGGCGTCGAACACCCACTGGCGGTAGACGCCCACCCGCTCGTCCCAGGTCATCACCTGCAGGTCGGCCTCGCCGGGCGGCACGCTGGCGGTGCGGAACTCCACCCAGCGGTCCTGCAGGATCCGCGTCCCGGCCCCGGTGCCGCTGGTCTGCGCGATCCGTGCGCCGGCGCCGTCGTGCACCGTGGTCTCGGTGCGCCACTGCCCGACGAAGCGCTCGAGCACCGCGTCTCGCCTCACCCCTGCTCGTGTCGCCTCCGCGGCGGAGGCACGGGGCGTCGCGGCCACGAGGAGCGCCGCGCCGAGCCCGGCCAGGATCCGTTTCATGGGCGCGACGCTACGTAGTTTCCCTTTCTATTCAAGCAGTCCCTCGCTGGGATAGCGGACGCGATCGAGCCCTCACACCACGGAGGTCGAGCATGCGTGCACCATGGGTGGCCCTGCGCCGGGGGCCGGTCGTCCTCGTCTCCTGTCTCATCCCCTGTCTCGCCGCCCCTCTCGCCCTGCCGCAGCGCGCGCACGCGGGTCTCCTCGACGGCGGCGGCTCGACGTGCACGCCGCAGGCGTGCGGCCGCTTCGCCGCGCCGTTCGCCGAGCCGACCATCGCCGGGGAGCCGACGGGTGAAAAGTGCATCACCGCCGACGACGGGCGCCTCGTCTGCAAGCCGGCCGCCGGCAGCGTCGCCCTGCTGCAGGACGGACGGATCCTCTACTGGGACGCGCTCGAGGGCACCGAGCGCGTCCAGTTCAGCGTCGTCGTCGAGTTCGGCGACCAGGCGGCGAACGACCAGAGCCGCATCTTGACGCTCGGCCCGGGCGACGCGCCGTCCTGGACGCAGCCCACGCCCGCCGACGGCGGCGCGAACCCGGACGGCACGCAGAACACGCCGCTCCTGCCCGGGCTCAGCACCAACGATGCGCAGGGCGCGGGGGCGCTGTTCTGCGCCGACCTGGCGCAGCTCGCCGACGGCCGCATCCTCGCCGCCGGCGGCACCAACTACTACGCCGAGCCCGGCCTCGAGCCGATCCCGCTCGGGCTGATCGAGATCGAGGGGCTGAGGAACACCCGCATCTTCGACCCGCGCACGAACCGCTGGGCGCAGACCGACTCGATGGCGTACGGGCGCTGGTACCCGACGCTCGTCACGCTGCCGGACGGCGATCTGTTCGTCGCGAGCGGCGTCACCAAGCTCGTCAAGCCGATCTACCCCGAGCAGCCGTTCAGCTCGGGGCGCAACGTCGTGCAGAGCGAGACCTTCGACGTCGGCTGCGGCCGCTGGTCGGAGAACGGCCCGCTCGCCGAGCGCACGCTGCCGACCTACCCGCGCCTCCACCTGCTGCCCAACGGGCAGGTCTACTACAACGCCGGCGGACAGGCGTTCGATCCGTTCGGCTACGGCTACGACATGGCGCTGTGGAACGTCGTCGCGGCCTACGACCCGGCGTCGCGCGCGTGGACCGACCTCGCCTACGCCGGGCTGCCGCTCGAGCTGAACCGCGTCGGGCTCGACAAGCTGGTGTCGGCGCTCAACCTGCCGAGCCCGCTGGTCGCGACGCTGCTCACGCAGGCGCTGCAGTCCTTCCTCGGCACGGTGATCGAGGACCCGGTCGCGCTCCTCGAGCAGCTCGGCAAGGTGCTCGGGTTCGCCGTCGAACCCGACGCCGTCGAGGCGGCGATCGGCTCGGGCTTCCGCGGCTCGACGTTCTCGGTGATGCTGCCGCTCGAGCCCGACGCGAGCGGCGCGTACGCCAGGGCCCGCTTCCTCACGGCGGGCGGCGTCCTCGGCGCGGTGCTGGTGCCGAGCCCGGGCACCTACCTCGCGACCAGGCTGAGCCGCATCGACACGGTGGCGCTCGGCGCGGACGGCCTCTCCTACAGCTCGCGCCTCACGCGCGACCTGACGCAGCCGCGCTGGTTCTCGACCGGCGTGCTGCTCGCGGACGGCTCGGTGATGGCGTTCTCCGGCGCGGACCGCGACGAGGTCGCGCTGCCGGGCCTCGGCGTGCCGGTGCCGTACGCGGAGCGCTTCGATCCCGCGACCGAGAGCTGGACGCGGATGGCCGCGCCGGGCAACCCGCGCACGTACCACAACAGCGCGGCGCTGCTGCCCGACGGCCGCGTGCTGGTCGGCGGCCACGCGCCGATCAACACGGCCTACTTGACGAGCATCTCGCTGCCCGGCTTCTCGCCGAACGACGGGCGCGACCCGTCGTTCGAGATCTACAGCCCGCCCTACGTCTTCCGCTCCGACCGGCCGGCGATCACGCACGCGCCGTCGCAGGTGCGGCCGGGGCAGACGTTCACCGTCTCGACGCCGCAGGCGAGCTCGATCGGCAAGGTGCTGCTCGTGCGGCGCACGGCGTCGACCCACGTCATCGACGCCGACCAGCGGGCGGTCGCGCTGCGCATCGTGTCGCGCGGCACGGGCTCGGTGAAGGTCGCGATGCCGGCCTCGCCGGCGGTCGTGCCACCGGGGCCGTACATGCTGTTCGTCAACCGCAGCACGTCGAGCGGGCTCGTGCCGTCGACGTCGGCGGGCGTCACGGTGCTCGGAGCCGATGCGAGCTGCGCCGATGCGGGCTGACGCCGTCTCACGCCGCGGCCGCGTGACGCTCGCGCCATGCTTGACGCTGGCGCTGCTGCTCGGCCTGCCGGCGGCGGCTCCGGGCCACGGCGGCGACGCGAGCCTGCGTCCCGCCCTCGACCCCTTGCCCGACGAGCTCCGGGGCATGCGCGTCGAGCTGCACCACACCATCGCGCCGCAGCTCGTGCTCGCCAACCCGACCGCGCGGGTCGTCGAGGTGCTCGACGACCGGGGCGTCGCGTTCCTGCGCATCGGTCCGGACGGCGTCGAGGCGAACGTCGCGGCGCGCGCCTGGTACCAGACCTACGCGCCGGGCATGCCGGCGTCGGCCGGACGGGGCGACGACACCCGCTGGCGCACGGTGCTCCGGGAGGCCTCCTTCGGCTGGTTCGACCCGCGCCTCGATCCGGAGGGGACGAGCGGCGCGCACCACGGAGAGGGCGGCGGCTCCGCGGGGGAGGGCCGTCGCTGGCGCGTCCCCTTGCGCGTCGACGGCCAGGCCGTCCTGCTCGGCGGCTCGTTCCAGCGCGCGGCGCCGCCGCGCGGACGCTGGCACCCGCGGCTCGCCTCGCCGGCCGAGATCGCGCCCGGCGTGCGCGTCAAGCTGCTGCCCGGGCGCATGGCGGGCGTGCTGCTCGAGAACCAGGGCCGGGAGGTCGTCGCGGTGCTGGACGAGGCCGGCGAGCCCGTC
>JBFMAS010000194.1:0-6372 GCA_040755575.1 Thermodesulfobacteriota bacterium | reverse complement strand
GTTCACCCCGGCGCCACCCGTCACCTCGATGTAGTGCGGCACGCCCGTGCGCTGTGCCATGACGCGTGCGTACTGGATGTCGGTCAGCACCTGGTTCGCGACCGCCTGGGTCCGCATCTGCGTCGCGACGGCGCTGAACTGCGGGACGGCGACGCTGGCGAGGATCGCGATCAGCCCGGTCACCACCATGGTTTCCATGAGGGTCCAGCCGGCGTCGTCACGCATGCGGCGGCCGTGCGCCGCCGTCGCGTACCGCATGTACGGCGCGTGACGAGGTGCGATGACCCCGAACCAGCTCGCTCCTGCTCGGCGATCCACCTACACCCTCCCGGGCGCGGCCGTTTGCAAGCGATGTTCCGCGCGTGACGCTCGCGGCCCTCGCTGAAACCCTTGCTGCGCCGCGCTTTTCGAGTACGTTCGCTGCGACGCGGTGCGCGGCGGCGGCAATTTCTTGACGGAGCGCGCGATTCATCACGCTGCCGCTGCGCGTCTGCTGCGCGACAGGAACATGCGAACGCCGGGTCCAGAGTCGGGACGTCCGTCGCGAGAGCCGCTCCGCTGGCGCAGCCGCGTGGCGCTCGTCGTCGCCGGCGTCGCGCTCGGCATCGCGGCCGGCGAGATCGTGGCGCGGCTCGTCGGCTTCGAGTTCCGCCCGCACATGCGCAACCGCGTGTACTTCGCGCAGCCGGATCGCCTGCTCGGCTGGCGCAACCGGCCGGGCGTCGCCGGACCCTATGGCGGCGACGAGTTCCTGACCTGGGTGACGATCAACGCGGCGGGTCAGCGCGGGCCGCTGCACCCGATCGAGCGCGTGCCCGGGCGCAGGCGGATCGCGTTCCTCGGCGACTCGCAGACCTGGGGGGACGGCGTCGCCGACGACCAGACCTTCGTCGCGCACCTCGACGGCGGCGACGTCGAGGTGCTCAGCTTCGCGTGTCCCGGCTGGGGAACCGACCAGCAGCTCCTCGCGCTCTGGAGCGACGCCTCGCGCTACGCGCCCGACGTCGTCGTGCTGGCCACCTTCGTCGGCAACGACCTGCGCGACAACCTGAGCCGCGGCACGTTCCAATACCCGAAGCCCTACTTCACGATCGAGGGCGACGGCTCGCTGCGGCTCGACGGCGTCCCGGTTCCGTACTCGCGCGCCATGCACGCCCTGATCGAGGCGTACCGGGTCGTCATGCGGCGCTCCGCCGTGCTGAACGCGATCGCCGAGATCTCGCGCAAGGACTGGACGGCGCAGTCGGCGGCCGCCGTGCAGCCGTCCGTCGCGCTCGCGCAGTCGGTCTACACGGCGGAGCCGAGCCCCGAGGACGTGCAGCGCCTCCTGCTGACGAGCCGCTTGATGCTCGAGGTGGCGCGGCACGCCCGCGCCATCGGCGCGCAGCCGGTGGTCCTCATCATCCCCGAGCTCTGGCAGGTGGAGGTCTACAACGACCCGGCGCTGCGCCGCCGGCTCGCCGACGCCGGTGCCGACTTCCGCCGCCCGCAGCGCGTGCTGCGCGCTGCGATGGAAGACGCCGGCATCGAGTTGATCGACGCCCTGCCCGCGCTGGCGCGCGCCTCACGCCACCTCGCCCGTCGCGGCGAGCACACCTACTACAGCGAGTGGCGCCATCTGAACGCGAACGGCCACGCCGTCCTCGCCCGCCTGCTCGCCGCGCGGCTCGGCGTCAAGCATCATCGAGCGCGAGCAGCGTCGGACGCCGCGGCAGGCGCTGCACCGAGTCGGCCGCCTGGATCTCCGGCCAGCCGAAGCGCAGCGTACAACCCGCCGCGAAGCTGACGCGCTCGGCCCACACCATCCCGGTGATGCGGCACGGCGCGCCCGAGATGCGCAGCTCCCCGGCGACGTACAGCACGCCCTGCCAGTCGACGGCGCCCTGCAGCTCGAGCGCGCCGCGCGCCAGCACGACGCCGTGACCCGAGAGCCCGGGTGCCGCCCCGGCCGCGACGACGAGCGCCGCGGGCGCACCGGCCGTGCCGTGCGCCGACGCGAGCACGGACGGATCCTGCTCGGGAAGCCCGGTCGCGAGGGCGAACGGCGCGACGGCGAAGGGACGCGCACGGCCGCGCAGCGAGGCGCCGGCGAGGGTCGCACCGGCACCGGCGAGCGTCGCGCGCGCGAGCTCCGCGAGGTCGACCGTCGACGCCGCGACCGCCGCCTGCGCGCCGCCCGCCGGCTGCGCCGCGTCGACCGCGATCCCGCCCGCCTCGGGCGCGAGGCCCTCGAGCGCAGGCGCGATCGTCAGCGCGCCCGACGTCGCGACGAGCGCCGCCGGGGCGTACGGGAGGGCCTCGCGCCCGACCGTCGCCAGCACCACGCGCTGCGCGCCGCGCACGGCGGTCGCGGTCGAGCGCAGCCGGACGCGCTCCGCCGCGTCGGCGGCGACCGTGACGCCGTAGCCGAACGGCGGCCCTGGAAAGAACACGAAGCCGCCGCCGCCGAGCGGCAGCGGACCGGGATCCGCCGGGTCCGAAAGACCGCCCGTCCCCGCCAGCAGCTCGGCGAAGTCCGTCCCGGGCGCGAGCACGGCGAGCGCGTGCCAGACGCCCGCCTCGGCGCCGTAGCGCGCCTGCTGGTGAGCGCGGCCGCTGCCCGCGACCCAGAGCTCGCTGCGCACGAGCCACAGCGTCGCGCCGCTCACCGACGCGACGAGCGCCAGCACCAGGATGCTGCCGAGCAGCGCCGCGCCGCGCTCGTCGCGTCCCCGGGCGCGTCCGCGTCCGCGAGCGCCCGTGGGCCTGACGCCGGGCGCGCAAGCGCGTCCGGGCTCCTCGGCAGGCGACGGCCGGCGCACGTCAACGCTCCTCGAGCCGCAGCCGCAGCGCGGCCGCCGCGCGCAGCCGCGCCTGCGCCGCGACGACGCCCGCCTGCTCGGTGACGTCGAGCTCGAGCGCGAGGCGCCGCACGCGGTCGCGGTCCGCCGCGGGCAGCTCGCCGGCCCCGGGCACGAGCTCCGTGCCCGCGGCGTCGAAGTAGCGCAGGCGCAAGCCGCCCGCGCGCACGAGCGAGGCGATGCTCATCGACTGGCTGCCGAGCCAGCGCACGAAGCGGCCGCTCGCGCTCGGCGACCAGGCGAGGATCACGCGCTCCTCGCTCGCGGCGTCGACCGCGCCGTCGCCGTCGCGATCGCTCTCGAGCACCGCGCGCTCGCCGCCCGCCGCGGACAGCGCGACGACGCCCGTGCGCCGCGGGTCGCTGCCCGCGACCTGCGCGTCGCGCGCCGCGACGGCGAGCGCCCAGCCGGCACCGCCGGTCGCGGCGAGGCTCGCCTGCAGCCGGCGCGCGACCGCCACCTGGACCCGCAGCAGCTCGACCCCGGCCGCGACGACGAGCGTCGCGAGGAGCGCGCCGAGCAGCAGCTCGAGCACCGTGAACCCGCCCTGGCCGAGCCCGATGCCTCGCGCGACGTCGCGCCCGCACGGTCCCCCGCGGCCGCTCACGGCGTGCTCCTGCCCGGCACCGCGGCGACCAGGGTGAGCAGCGTGAGCTGCGGACGGTCCCAGCGCGAGGTGACCTCGAGACGCGTCAAGCCCTGTGCCGGCTGGTCGTCGAGCACCCGCCAGACGCGCGTCACCGGGACGCCGTCGAGCACCGTGTCGTCGTTGCCGCTGCGCCGGTCGGCGGGCAGCGCGCCGACCAGCTCCTCGAGCTTCTCGGACGCCGCCGCGAGCCCCGCCGCCTCCGCGTGCGCGGCGCGCTCGAGCCGCAGCATCGCCACCGCGGCGGTGGTCGCGACGACGCCGGCGGAGGCGACCAGGCCGATCGCGACCAGCGCCTCGAGCAGCGTGAAGCCCGCCTCGCTCCTTCCCCTTCCGATCGCGCGCCTACTCAACGGTGATCCTCCCGCGCTGGTTGACGATCACGCGCCGCCGCTGGTCGCCCGCGCCGAGCGTAAAGGTCGCGTTGTCGGCGAGACCCGACGGGAAGAAGCGCACGTCGCCGCCCGAGGTCGCCGCGGCGACGAAGGTCGCGCCCGGCAGCTCCTCGGCCGGCGCATCGGGCGACTCGTCGAGCGGCGCCAGCACCCAGCGCCGGATGCCGTCGAGGCGCAGCAGCCACGTGCGGCCCTCCGTGAGCGCCGCCACGCGGCCGCGCGCCAGCGCCGACGCGAGGCGCAGCGTCGCCGAGCGCAGCTCGGCGGCCTCGCGGTAGCTCGCGACGCTCGGCCACGCGACGCCGAGCATCACACCGGCGAGCGCGACCGCGAGCACGATCTCGACCAGGCTCGCGCCGCGCTCGCCGCGCACCCGGCCGCGGGACGCCGCACGCGCGTCCCGCTCTTCCTGCAAAGCCGTTCCCATGATCGCTCCACGCCGCGCGCGACCGCGCGGTCATCGAACGAGGGAGAGGGGAACGTGCCTGTAGTCGATCGCGGCGCCCCCGCTCAAGGGGCCGCGCGTCAAGTCAGCGCATTCATGTACCAGGTGACAATCTGCTCGCCCCAGAAGAGCGTGACCAGCGCGCCGAGCGCGAGGAACGGGCCGAACGGGATCGCGAGCCGGCGGTCGCCGCCGCGCGCGATCATCCACGCGGTGCCGATCAGCGAGCCGATCAGCGACGCGAGCAGCAGCGTCACCAGCACGCCCTGCCAGCCGAGGAACGCGCCGATCATGGCGAGCAGCTTGATGTCGCCGCCCCCCATGCCCTCGCGCCCGGTCGCAGTCTCGTAGCCCCAGGCGACGAGCCACAGGATGCCGCCGCCGGCGAGCGTGCCGAGCGCCCACGACTGCACCGCGTCCCAGCGCACCTCGGCCGGCGCGACGAGCGCGAGCAGCAGCCCGACCGCGATGCCGGGCAGCGTGACGCGGTC
Source organism: Thermodesulfobacteriota bacterium (assembly GCA_040755575.1). GTDB lineage: Bacteria > Desulfobacterota > Binatia > UBA12015 > UBA12015 > DATCMB01. The sequence goes on along the minus strand of JBFMAS010000194.1, from coordinate 1,555 downwards.
CGGGATGATGCGGTGATCGAGGTCGATGTAGGTGACGACCAGCAGGCTGCAGGCGAAGTAGAAGGCGAAGGCGAGCCCGAGGCTCCAGCCGAGCTGGAGCCACAGCGCGAGCAGCAGGACCGCGGTGAGCGCCTCGACGATCGGGTAGCGCACCGAGAACGGCTCCTTGCACGCGCGGCAGCGGCCGCGCAGCAGGATCCAGCTCAGCACCGGGATGTTGTCGTACCAGGGGATCGTGCGTCCGCACCTCGTGCAGTGCGAGCGCGGCGCCACCACCGACTGCTGCAGCGGCAGGCGGTGGATCACCACGTTCAGGAAGCTTCCGGTCGCCGCTCCGAGGGCGAGCGCCATCGTGCCCAGCATCAGATCCTCTCCCCACACCTTGGGCCGCAGGATGTCATGCTCCTCCCGGGCCGGCCAACGCGACGTCGTCGTCTCGCGCGCTGCCGCCGCGCGCTCTGTCGAGCTTGCGGTCGAGCTCGGCGCTCAGCGCGCGCAGCTCGGGCTGCTGCGGTGCGAGCGCCATCAGCTCGTCGCGCAGCGCCGCCGCCTGCGCGACGTTGCCGCGTGCGAGCAGCGCGGCGAGGACGCCGAGCTTCGCGTCGAAGCTCCTGCTGTCCGAGTTCAGCGCGCGCACGAAGAGACGCGCGGCATCGTCGATCTCCCCGCGCGCGAAGCGCATGCGCCCGAGCAGCACCAGGCTCGGGCCGTGCCCGGGGTCGAGCGTGATCGCCTTCTCGAGCCAGGCGCGCGCCTCTTCCGGTCGCCCTTCGCGGAGCTCGACGACCGCGAGACCGTACGCCGCCATCATGTGGCGCGGATATGCGTCGAGCGCGGCGAGGAAGTGCTCGCGCGCGCCCTCGTGATCGCCGCGGTCGAGCAGCACCTTGCCGTACGCGGCCTGCATCTTGGCGCTCGGCGAGGTGCGCATCTCGTAGGCGACGAGCGTCGCGTCGTCGCGCCAGACGGCGCCGTAGGACAGCGTCAGCGCGGCGAAGCTCGCCAGCACGCCGCCCGCGGCCGCGGTCCGCACCACGCCGCTCGTGCGCTCGGCCAGCAGCCACGCGGCGAGCGCGCACACGGCGACGCTCGGGACGTACGCCAGTCGGTCGGCGAACGCGACGCCGATCGGGAACAGCAGGTTGGCGGTCACCGCGAAGGTGCCGAAGAACCAAACGCCGGCGAAGGCGAGACGCACGGAGCCGCGCGCGACCCCGACGACGGTTACCGCGACGAGGGTGCCGCACAGCGCGAGCCAGAGCAGCGACGGCGGTGCGGCGAGGCCCTCGACGAGCCCCGCCGCGCCCAGGCCGTAGTCGGCGCTGAGCTGCCAGGGGAAGAGGCACAGCGCGAGGTAGCGGCCGAGGAGCGCGATCGCGTGCGCGACGCGCTCCTGCGCCCCGAGGTCGACCAGCGGGTTGTCGATCGGCGCGATGATCGCGCGCGACAGCACGTCCACGCCGAGAACGAGGCGACTCAGCAGCAGGAAGAGCCCGGCGCCGAGCGCCAGCAGGGTGAGGTCCCTTTCGACATGGAAGAGCGAGTCCTCCGGGAG
>JBFMAS010000193.1:7777-11657 GCA_040755575.1 Thermodesulfobacteriota bacterium | reverse complement strand
GCCGGCGCGCTCGACGCGCGCGGGCGCGCGGAAGACGCGCACCGCCCAGGCGGCGAGGCCGAGCAGCACGAGCGGCCAGGTATGCGCGAACAGCGTGCCGGCGAACCACTGCCCGACGATCATGCCCACCGTCTCGCCGAGCCCGAGCACGCGGGCCTGCGCGACGCGCACGAACAGCTCGTGCTCGTCGGGCAGCGTCGGACGCACGAGCCCGGTCCACGCCGGGCGCCCGTCGAGCGCGGCGTCGAGACACGCGGTGACGGGCACCGCGAGCAGCGGCAGCAGCGCCGCCAGCGCGCGCCGCCGCGGCGTTGCGAAGGTCGCGAGCGGCAGCACCAATGCGCACGCGATCGCGAGCGGCTTGCCGAGCGCCGCGACCAGGATCGCGGCGCCCGCCCACGCGACGGCGCGGCGCTGCAGCGCGAGCACGGCGCCGAGCAGCGCGACGCCGACCATCAGGTCGACGCTCGAGCGCAGCGTGAGCACGCCGCGCATCGGGTCGACGACGTAGAGCAGCACCGCGGCCCACGCCGCGAGGCCGCCGAACGCGCGCCTCGTCACCGCGTGAACGAGCGCGCCGCCCACCGCGGCGATCGCCACGCTGACGGCGAACGCGAGCCGCGGGTCGCCGAGCGGCCCGTAGACGAGGACCGGCAGCGGCTTCGGCACCGTGTAGCCGAAGGGCTGCGGCGCGCCAGCGACCAGGTCGCGGTAGTACGAGAGATAGGACAGCAGGTCGGCGTCGAGGTAGGCCGCGGGATAGCGCCGAGCGAGCCACAGCGTCTGCACGACGACCGCGGCGGCGGCGAGCAGCGACCCCGCCCACGGCGACGCGACGGCGCTGCGCACCCGCTCCGTCACGGGAAGACCGTCGGCGGACGCGGGAAGTCGAAGCGGTCGACGGACGCGAGCCGCTCGAGCGCGTCGTCGTTGGTCGGCGTGCGACGGACGAACACCAGCGACGCCGGGTCGGAGTACACGTAGGCGAAGTCGGGCCGCGAGAACATGCGCGGATGGATCTCGCGCCAGCGCTGCACGACCACGATCTCCGTCGGGTAGTCGTCGAGCAGCCGCTCCCAGCCCTCGGTGCCGTGCATGAACGCGAAGTAGTCCTCGATCACCTGCTGCGGGTAGACCGCCTCGAAGCGCCCGTCGATGAACACGCGCGACTCCGGCGCGAGCTTGGAGATGGCGTAGGCGCCCCACTCGAACGGGAAGGCGGCGTTGCCGCGCAGGTCGTGCGTGCGCATGAACTCGATCGCGTCGACCGGGTAGTCGATGCGCCCGTAGCGGATGTCGAGCCCGTCGCGCGCGAGCTGCACGCCGAACCACGAGAGCTGCAGCACGCCGATCGCCGCCGCCCCGAGCGCCGCGGCGGCGAACACCTGGCGGCGCGGCCGGAGCGACGGCCGGCGCTCGAGCACGAGCCGGCGGAGCTGCTCCGCGGCCACCGCCACGACCGGCATCGCGACGATGCCGTAGAGCACCGTGTGGCGCTGGTGGCGGAACGCGGCCGCGGCGGCGACGGCGAGGAACGGGACCAGCCAGGCGAGCGGCGAGCGCGCAGCGTCGCGGCCCCGACGCGCGATCAGCAGCGCCACGGCAGCGACGGTGACGACGACCATGATCTTGAAGCGCAGGAACCCCGTCGACAGCAGCTCGACCGGGTCCCACTCGCTGATCTGGTCGTGCATGCCGAGCGTCGTCGCCAGGTAGACGTAGAGCTCGACGCCGTAGGGGTTGAGCAGCGGCATCGCGGCGCACGCGACGCCGAGCGCGCACAGCGCGCCGAGCTGGCGCGGCGCGAGCTCCGCCGGCAGACCGCGCAGGCGCGCGAAGCTCTCCTGGGCGAGGGTCGCGGCGCCGTAGCAGCCGAGCAGGCCGAGCCCGACGAGGAAGCCGCCGTGCGCGTTCGCCCAGATGACGATCAGCACCGGCAGGACGGCGAGCTCCCAGGGCAGCGTCACCCGCTCCTCGCGGAGCCTCCGGTCGCCGTGCAGCAGCAGCGCCGTCTCGAGCGCGAGGAGCAGCATGGTGAAGAGCTGCGGCCGGAATGTGGCGCCGGGCGAGATGACGGCGAGGGCCGCGATCATGGCGGCGGCTGCGACCAGCGGGTGCAGCCGCTCGCCGGGCAGAAGACGCGCGCCGAGAACGCGGGTCGCGTCCCACATGGCGAGCAGCATCGCGGCGCCGACGAGCAGCTTGAAGGCGATCAGGCCGGCCGATCCCGCCACCGCGTAGATCGAGGCGAAGACCAGGTCCGACAGCCACTCGTGGTCGTAGAACGGAGCGCCCGCCGCGGTGTACGAGAAGACGTCCTCGCGCGGCAGGCCATGGCCTTCGAGGATCATCTGGCCGTAGCGCAGGTGCCCCCAGAGGTCGGGGTCGGCGACGTTGCCGCCGAGGAAGTGCAGCGCCGAGCCGAGGACGAGAAACAGCGCGAGCCAGACGGAGCTGCCTCCAGCGTTCGCCATCTCGGGACGGATCCGTGTCACGTCGGCGCCTCGGTCGCTGTCAACAGAACGGCGCCGGCCCCCGCAGGGACCGGCGCCGCTCCGGTCACGAGAGTCTTACGTCAGGTCACGGAGCGTTCTGCAGACCGCCGTTCGCGGAATCCCAGTTGAAGGTCTTGTCGCCGTTCACGTGGAAGGCGCTGGCGGTGAAGGTGTTGCCGCTCGGCGCGACGGACATCGTCACACCCGGCGACTGCTTGAAGCCGGTCAGCGTCGCAACGGTCGCGGTGTACGCCGCGTTCGCCGCGAAGTACGCCTCTTCGGCCGTCGCGAGGTTGCGCAGGTCGGACGACGCGCGGGCGTTGAAGCCCTGCTTGCGGTACTCCGAGAACTGCGGAATCGCGATGGCAGCCAGAATGCCGATGATCGCGACGACCACCAGAAGCTCGATCAACGTGAAGCCCTTCTCGTTCCTCATCTCCTACCTCCCGATTCGCTCGCGCTCTGCCGCCTCTCGGCCTGCGCTCTGAAGCCCTTCGCCGTCGCCGCCGTGGCGCGGCTGCTGGTGCCGGCCGAGAGCAAGCCGGGTGCCACGGGTTTCGGCGCTGCCCGCGGTACGGAAATCCATATCTTGTCGGCGTCTGCGGCCGGCGCTGAACGCCCGGCGGCGCCACCGACCGGTGCTCTATCGTCGGTCGCGTTCACGCGTTGACGCAGATCGGCCGTCACGCGAGTGCCGGTGCCACGATTTGTCGCCGACGCCAGGGCGCTTCGGCGGATGGTGCTGCGGCGTCGGAGCAGCAGAGCCCGACGCCAAACAAACATTGACCGTCGGCGGCGCTCGCTATAGACGTTGCGCCTCGCTCGCGCCGGGCGAAACGAAGTGACGCGGATTCGTCACACGAAGGGGGAACCATGAGAGGACCGCGGAGCCGAAAAACCGTTTCCTTCGTCGTGCTCGCTCTCGTTCTGCTCCTCGGCTGCTTCGGGACGTCGGTCATCGACCTCGGCAGCCCCGCCGACGTCGGCTACGCCGTCACCAGCTCGCAGGGCTACATCTATACGGCCGGCCTGGCGCACGGTCAGTACGGGGTGGCACGCGTGAACGGCTCGACGGGCGCGCTGTCGCCGGGCACGGCGGAGCAGCCCTGGGGCTTCGGCCTCGACGCGCCGCCGTCCCCGCCCGTCGGCTGGGTCGGCTTCAATCCGGGCGGCGGGAACGTCAACGCGACCAGCATGGCGATTCACAACGGAGCCATCTACGTGACCGGCTCCGCGTCCGGCGTGCTCTACAACCGTGCCGGGTTCGGGGTGGTGAGCCTGCTGAACGGCACGGCGTCGAACGTGAAGACGTTCAGCCCGACCGACGAGAACAACTTCGGCGGCTATCTCGCGCAGGCGACCGGCGGCGACATCTTCGTCGTCGG
>JBFMAS010000193.1:0-7677 GCA_040755575.1 Thermodesulfobacteriota bacterium | reverse complement strand
CGAGGGCCGGATCCTGGTCACGGTGACCGACCTGAGCGCCCCTCTCTCGGCCGGCGTCGACCCCCTGTTCGAGGACGGCAGCGCGCTCTTCACGCCGCGCGCGATCGCCGTGCAGAGCGACGGCAAGATCCTGGTGGCCGGCTACGAGGAGCCTGCGAGCGCGACCAGCACCGTGATGTTCCTCTCGCGCTACGAGGCCGACGGCACGCCGGACTCGAGCTTCGGCTCCGGCGGGAAGGTCGTGTGGGACCTCGACACGGCGGGCCCCGACCAGATCAACGACATCGGCCTCGTGACCGACGGGCGAATCGTGGCGGTCGGCAAGTCCGGGTCGAGCGCCCTCGCCGCCCTCTTCCTGACGAACGGGACGCTCGACACGACGTTCTCGACGGACGGCTACCATCTCGTCACCCCGGCTTCGGGCAGCGCCGAGTTCCACGGCGTATCGGTCGGGCAGCGGATCCGCGCCGTCGGCACCTCGGCGGGAGACCTGCTGGTCGGCGACCTCTGAGCTCCGCTCAGTGCCCCGACTCGCGCGGCAACGGCGTCGGGCCGAGCCGTGGCAGGATCTCGTCGCCGTGCGAGTCGAGGCCGTACTTCTGCAGGCGATGGCGGAAGGAGCGGTAGTTGATGCCGAGCAGCGTCGCCGCCTTCTTCTTGACGCCCGACGCGCGCGCCAGCGCCGCGAGCAGCATCTCCTTCTCGCGCCGCGCGAGCTGCTCGTCGAGGCTCGCGCCCTCGCCCTCGTCGATCGGCAGCACCACCGGGCCGTCGAGCGCGTCGCGTAGCGCGGCGCGCCCCTCGAGGAGGTGCGTCGAGGCGCGCGTCAGCCCGCCTTCCTCGTCGTCGTCGTCGAACAGCGCCTCGGCCTCGAGGGGTTGCGGCTCGTGCGCCGGCACCGCGACGACGGGCGGCACGGCACGCAGCGTCGCCATGTCGCGCAGGGAGTCCGGCAGGTCGACCTCGCGGATCGCGTCGCCGTCGGCCAGCGTGACCGCGTGCTCGACGACGTTCTCGAGCTCGCGCACGTTGCCCGGGTACTTGTAGCGCAGCAGGAGCTGCATGGCGCGTCCCGACACGCGCACCACCGGCTTCGCGTGCCGCTCTGCCGCCTTGCGCACGAAGTGCGCGATCAGGCGATCGAGGTCGCCCTCGCGCTCGCGCAGCGGCGGCACGTGGATCGAGATCACCGCGAGGCGATAGTAGAGGTCCTCGCGGAAGCGCCCCTCCTTGACCAGGTCCTCGAGGACCCGGTTGGTCGCGGCGACGACCCGCAGGTCGACGGCGAACTGCGTGTTGCCGCCGACCGGCATCACCATGCGGTCCTGCAGGACGCGCAGCAGGCGCACCTGGAGCTGCAGCGGCAGCTCGCCGATCTCGTCGAGGAAGATCGTCCCGCCGTGCGCGCGGCGGAACAGCCCCGGCCGGTCGGCGACGGCGCCGGTGAACGCGCCGCGGACGTGCCCGAAGAGCTCGCTCTCGATCAGGTTCTCCGGGATGGCGCCGCAGTTCACGACCACGAACGGCGCCTGCGCCCGCGCGCTGCGCCGGTGGACGGCGCGAGCGACGAGCTCCTTGCCCGTGCCGCTCTCGCCGGTGACCAGCACCGTCGCGTCGGCGTGCGCCACCTTGTCGATCAGCTTGGACACCGCGCGCATCGCCGCGCAGGCGCCGACGATGCCGTCACGCTCGTCGTCGGACGGCTCGGCCTCGGGGTCGCGCTCGTCGTCGGGCACCTCGTCGTCGAGCAGCAGCGCGGACTGCTCGTCCCGCGCGAGGCGCTCCTCGAGCTCCTGGATGCGCGTCACGTCCTGCAGCAGGACGATCTCGCCGATCCGGTTGCCGTAGGTGTCGGTCAGCGGCGTCCGCTTGACGCGCAGGCGCTTCGCGCACCCGTCGGGCGCGCGATACTCGCACTCGCGGTGCTCGCGCGCTTCCTCATGCTCGTCGGCGGTCGCGAGGAGCGGCACCAGCCAGTTGACCTCGCGTCCGAGGATCGAGGAGATCGGCTGGCCGAGGATCTGCTGGCAGGCGGGGTTCGCAGAGCGGACGCGGCCCGCGACGTCCGCGACGAGCAGCCCGCTCTCGAGGCCGTTGGCGAGCGCGCTCTGCAGACCCTCGAGGCGGCGCACCTCGCTGTCGCGCAGCGACAGCTCGCGCTCCGTCGCGGCCAGACGGCGCGCGAGCGAGCCCATCGCCACGGCGACCAGCGTCAAGCACGAGGCGCCGAGCAGCGCGGGCACGACGACGTCGAGCAGCACGCTCTGGCTGCCGGTGACGCGGGCCGCCTCGACCGTCAGGAACACCCAGGCGATCGACGAAGCGAGCGCGCTCACGAGCGCGCCCCGCATGAGCAGCAGGCCGGCGGCGTTCGCGATCGCGAGCACGTAGAGCACCGCGAGCGGCGAGCCCGCGCCGCGTGCGAGCTCGATCGCTCCGGTGAGCAGCAGGACGTCGAACACGGACTGCAGGTAGGCGAAGGCGCGCGGCCGCGGCACACGGCGCACGACCAGCGCCGACACGAGGGTCAGCGCGTACGCGACGGCGATCCAGAAGAACGTCGCCGCGCCGATCACGCTGCTCGCGTGCGAGACGCTCAGGTGATACGCGCCCGCCGCGGCGAGGAACACCGTGACGATGAGGACGCGCGCGAACAGCAGGATGCGCAGGCGCTCGCGCAGCGTCTCGTCCCGACCGGCCTCGTCCTCGGCGCTCATGACGACAGCAGCGAGCCGAGCTGGAAGATCGGCAGGTACATGGAGATCACCAGGCCGCCGATGACCGTCCCCAGGACGACGATCACGAGCGGCTCCATCAATGCCGTGAGGTTCGCGACGGCCACGTCGACCTCCTCCTCGTAGAAATCGGCGATCTTCTGGAGCATCTGGTCGATCGCACCCGTCATCTCGCCGGCGCCGATCATCTGGCAGACCATGGGCGGGAAGACGCCGCTCTGCATGAGCGGCTCGAGCATCGTCCGTCCCTGGCTGATGCTCTCGCGGATCATGAAGCCCGCGCGCTCGACCACCTTGTTGCCGGCGGTACGCGAGGTGATCGTCAGCGAGTCGAGGATCGGCACGCCGGACGACACCAGCGTACCGAGGGTGCGGGAGAAGCGCGCGATCGCGGCCTTGCGGATCAGCTCGCCGAGGATGGGGAAGCGCAGCATCACGCGGTCGAGGAACAGGCGCCCGCGCTCGGTGCGGTACGTGTAGCGGATGCCGACGACCGCGCCGACCGCGGCTGCGATCATGACGTGCAGGTACGCGATGACGAAGTTCGACAGGCTGATCACGATCTGCGTCGGCAACGGCAGGGCACGGTCGAAGCTCGCGAACAGCTCCGCGAACACCGGGATGACGAACACCAGCAGGATCAGCGTCACGATCACCGCGACGGAGACGATCGTCGCGGGATAGATCATCGCGCCTTTGATCTTGCGCTTGAGCGAGAGCATCTTCTCCATGTAGACGGAGAGTCGCCCGAGGATGGTGTCGAGGATGCCGCCGACCTCGCCGGCCTGCACCATGTTGACGTAGAGCTCGTCGAAGCTCTTCGGGAACTTGCGCAGCGCGTCCGACAGCGTCGCGCCGGCCTCGACGGCCTCCTTCACCTCGCGGATCTGCCTCGCGAAGGTCTTGTTGTCCGACTGGTTCGCCAGGATGTCGAGGATCTGGACGAGCGGCATGCCGGCGTCGATCATCGTGGTGAGCTGGCGCGTGAAGATCACGACGTCCTTGGGCTTCACCGCCGCGCGGAAGCCCGGCAGGCTGATCTCCCGGTCGAGCCCCTTGCCGCGCTCGCGGATCTTGCCCGTGATCGGCTGGATGCGTTGCGCGCGCAGCCGGTTGATGACCGCCTCGCGCGACGGCGCCTCCATGTTGCCACGGAGGACCTTCCCGCTCGCGGTCCGCCCCTCGTACGCAAAGACCGGCATCTCTTCCCCCGCCTTTCCCCGCTCTCCGTCCGCCCGGGACTACTTCGCGATCGACACGCGCCCCGCCGGCGCAGCCGTTCCCCCGCGCATGCCGAGCATCTGCTTGAGCTCCTCCGGCTCGGTCGCCGCCTCGAGCGCCGTCTCCGGCGTGATCAGGCGACGCTGCACCAGGTCGAGCAGCGACTGCGACAGCGTCACCATCCCCCACTTCTGCTGGCCGACCTGCATCTGCGAGTAGAGCTGGTGCACCTTCTCCTCGCGGATCAGGTTGCGGATCGCGGGGTTCGGGATCATCAGCTCGCAGGCCATCACGCGGCCGTGCCCGTCGGAGCGCTGCAGCAGCGTCTGCGAGATGACGGCCTCGAGCACGAGCGAGAGCTGCGCGCGCACCTGCGCCTGCTGCGCGGCGGAGAACACGTCGATCACGCGGTTGATCGTCTGCACGGCGGAGTTGGTGTGCAGGGTGGCGAACACCAGGTGTCCGGTCTCGGCGATGGTCAGGGCCGCCTCGATCGTCTCGAGGTCGCGAAGCTCGCCGACCAGCACGACGTCCGGGTCCTGACGGAGGATGTGCTTGAGGGCCGCCGCGAAGCTGTGCGTGTCGGCGAACACCTCGCGCTGGTTGACGATGCACTTCTTGTGGTTGTGCAGGAACTCGATCGGGTCCTCGACCGTGATGATGTGCTCGGCGCGGCTCTCGTTGATCTGGTCGATCATGGCCGCCATGGTCGTCGACTTGCCGCTGCCCGTCGGTCCCGTGACCAGGATCAGCCCGCGCGGCAGCTTGATCAGGTTGTCCACCGCCGGCGGCAGGCCGAGCTGCGACAGCGGCGGCGCCGTGTGCGGGATCGCGCGGAAGACGCCGCCCACCGCGCCGCGCTGCACGAACAGGTTGCCGCGGAAGCGCGACAGGCCCTGCACCCCGAACGAGAAGTCGAGCTCGCTCTCCTCCTCGAACTTCTTCTTCTGCTGCTCGGTGAGGACGCTGTAGCAGAGCTGCTTGGTCGCGTTGGCGTCGAGCGCCTCGTACGGCAACGGCGTCACGTCGCCGTGCACGCGGATCATCGGTGGCGCACCCGCCGTGATGTGCAAATCGGATGCTTTCTGCTGCGACATCTGCTCGAACAGCTCGTGCATCTGCATGCGGCTTCCCCCGTCGGTCTGGTGGCCGGCGCCGACACCGGGCCGACGTGGGATGGTGCAAGGCAAATGCCACCGGAAAGGAAAAGGCACCCCGCTTCCCTGCAGGATTTCTTGGTGGGACACGCCACCCGGAGCGGCACAGATGAAGCGATGGCGTTACGAGTTTAACGCCCGCGCTCGGCGGAACTCGCGGCACGAACCTCCGCGCGCGAAGCGCGCGGCCGAGCGAAGCGAGCGCGGGAGTGGGGCACCGCGCGGCTTTGCCGCGTGGGGCGAGGGGCGCGTGCCCCTCGTTTCAATCAATCATTCATCGTCACGCGCATCACCTCTTCGATGCTCGTGACGCCGTCGCACGCCTTCTCGATGCCGCTCTGCCGCAACGTCTTCATGCCGTCGGCCATCGCCTGGCGCTTGAGCTCGATCGCGGACGCGCCGCTCAGGATGAGCTCGCGCATCTCGTCCGTCATCGCCATCATCTCGTAGAGCGCGGTGCGGCCGCGGAAGCCGGTGCCGCCGCAGTGCGGACAGCCCTTGCCCTTGTAGGCGACGATGTCCTTCGCCTGGTCTTCTGGCACGCCCAGCTCGACCATGACGCGCGCCGCGACGTCGTGCGGCTCCCGGCACTTCGGGCAGACGACGCGCGCGAGGCGCTGCGCCATGATCAGGTTCACCGACGACGCGATCAGGAACGGCTCGATGCCCATGTTGAGGAGCCGGTTGATCGTCGACGGCGCGTCGTTGGTGTGCACGGTCGAGAGCACGAGGTGGCCGGTGAGCGCCGCCTTGACGGCGATCTCGGCCGTCTCGAAGTCGCGGATCTCGCCGACCATGATGACGTCCGGGTCCTGGCGCAAAAACGCGCGCAGCGCCGTCGCGAAGTTGAGGCCGATGTCCTCGTGCACCTGGAGCTGATTGACGCCGACCATGTTGTACTCGACCGGGTCCTCGGCGGTCGAGATGTTGGTGCCGATCTTGTTGAGCTCGCTCAGCGCGGCGTAGAGCGTCGTCGTCTTGCCGGAGCCCGTGGGCCCGGTGACCAGGATCATGCCGTACGGCTTGTTGATCGCCGAGCGGAACAGGTCGATCGCGCGCTGGTCGAAGCCGAGCTTGTTGACGTCGAGCTGGACGTGGCTCTTGTCGAGCAGACGCATGACGACCTTCTCGCCGAACAGCGTCGGGAGCGTCGAGACGCGCAAATCCATCTCGCCGCCGCCGCCGACCTTCACCTTGATGCGCCCGTCCTGCGGCAGCCGGCGCTCGGCGATGTCGAGCGAGGACATGATCTTGATGCGCGAGATGATGGCGTTCTTCAGCTTGAGCGGCGGCTGCATGATCTCGTGCAGCACGCCGTCGACGCGGAAGCGCACGCGCAGCACGCGCTCGTACGGCTCGATGTGGATGTCCGAGGCGCGCTTCTTGATGGCGTCGGTGAGCAGCGCGTTGACGAGCTTGACGACCGGCGCCTCCTCCGTCGCCTTCTCGAGCTGCTTGAGGTCGATCTCCTCCTCGGTGTGGACGACCTCCATGTCCTCGTTGCCGAGCTGCGAGAGGACGTCGCCGTAGTTGATCGCGCGGTCGTAGTAGCGCTCGATGGCGCGCTCGATCGACAGCGGACCGGCGATCGCGGCCCGGACGTCGAAGCCGGTGAGGAACTTGACCTCGTTGATGGCGATCAGGTTGGACGGGTCCGCCATCGCGAGGGTGAGCGTCGTGCGCGACAGGCTCACCGGCACGATGTGGTACTTGTTCGCCAGCACGGCGGGCAGGACGTCGATGACCTCGGGCGGGATGTCGAGGCCGGCGGGGTCGACGACCGGCAGGTGGTACTCCTCCTGCAGCACCGTCAGCAGCTCCGCCTCGGAGACGCCGCAGTGCTTCACGACGTAGGTGGTGAGCGCGCCGCCCGACTCGCGCAGCCGCCCGAGCGCCACGCGCAGGTCGGCGGCGGTGATGACACCTTGCTTCAGCAGCAGCTCGCCGATGCGGCTCCCCACGGCGTGTGCGCGGACCGGCTCGGCTTGCTGTGTTCTGGCAATCGCTTCCATGCGGGTGGACCCGGTAGACCTCGTCGCCGGTCTCAGACGCGCACCCGGGGACGGGGCCTCGCCGGCGTCCGGCTCCCGCGGTGCGAGGCTGAACCAGCCCCGATGTGGTTTCGCCCTCGTCTCCATCTTCGGCACCGGCTCGACGTCGCTTTATGGAGGGGAGGGACGAAGCGACGGTTCTTCGCGCACGCGCAGCGAGGCGCACGGCGTGCGCTGCGCGATACGCATCGGCGCCGCCGCGCGCCATGTCGTGCGTGACATGATCTGCGGTGCGCGATGCGGTGCGCTCACGATCCGTCGCCGGCCACCGGGATCGCGAGCAGGTCGAAGGCCCGCTCGGCGCGCAGCCCCGGCCCCGCGTCGTTCAGGTGAAGGCGGTCCGGATGGAAGTGCTCGGACGTGAAGCCGTCGAAGGACTCGCGGAAGCGGCCCGCGAAGCTCGCGCGCAGCAGATCGTTGGTGGCGCGGATGGACGTGCAGCCGGACTCCCCGCAGCTCCCGAGCGGCGGCGTCGTCGCGACGTAGAACGCGATGCCGGCGGCCTCGGCGGTC
>JBFMAS010000192.1:0-17031 GCA_040755575.1 Thermodesulfobacteriota bacterium | reverse complement strand
GGCGTCCGCCGGCGAGGGAAGAAAGTGCAAGACCCGGCGGCGCGGCGTGCCGGCACGGATCGCGCGAGACGCGCTAAAGCCCGCCACCTCCGCCGCCGTAGGTCCGACGGCGGAGGTGGCGGCGATGCGGAGAACCGAGATGGCGTCGGCGTGGTGGCGCCGCGCGGCACGTGCGGGCGCCGCCATGGTGGTCGTCGGGGCCGCGCTCGCCGCGTGCAGCGACGCTCCGGCGCCCCTCGACCCGGCCAGCATGACGATCGCCGAGGTGCGGGACGCGCTGCGCACCGGCCGCACGAGCTGCGCCGAGATCGCGAGCCAGGCGCTCGAGCGCATCGCCGAGCTCGACGAAGCGGGCCCCGCCCTGAACGCGGTCCTCGAGACTAACCCCGACGCCCTCGCGATCGCCGCGCAGCTCGACGAGGTATACGCCGCGAGCGGCCCGGTCGGGCCGCTGCACTGCGTGCCGCTCGCCGTCAAGGACAACTACGACACCGGCGACCGCATGCGCACCACCGCGGCGTCGCTCACCATGGGCGACTTCGTCGCCGCCGAGGACGCCTTCTCGATCGCGAGGCTGCGCGCCGCGGGCGCGCTGCTCGTCGCCAAGGTGAACATGGACGAGTTTGCCTTCGGCGTCTCGGGCTACAGCTCGCGCGGCGGCCAGACGCTCGACGCGTACAAGCGGAACCGCATCCCGGGCGGCTCGAGCGGCGGCTCGGCGGTCGCGGTCGCGGCGGGGATGGCGCTGCTCGGCACGGGAAGCGACACCGCGGGCTCCGGATCCCGGCCGCGTTCAACTCGCTGGTCGGCAGCTCCGGCATCATCCCGGCTTCCGAGCAGCTCGACGTCGCGGGGCCGCTCGCGCGCACGGTCGCCGACGCGGCGATGATGCTCGGTGTGCTCACGGGGATCGACCCCGGCGACCCGGCGACCGAGGCGAGCGCCGGGCGCTTCTCGCGCGACTACACGCCGTACGTCGACGCGGACGGCCTGCGGGGCGCGCGCCTCGGCGTGCTGCGCGACGTGATGGGCACCGCGCTCGCCGGCCTGAACGCGGACGTCGACCAGACCTTCGCGAGCAGCCTCGCCGCGCTCGACGCGCGCGGCACGATTCTGGTCGACCCCGCCGACGTGCCGCGCGCGCTCACCGACGACGAGGTGCTCGACACGCTGATCGTCCTCGCCAACGGCTTCTTCGCACCGGACATCGCCGGGTACTTCGCGCGCTACGGCGCCGGCGCGCCGGTAAAGGACGCGCACGACATCGTCGCCGCGGCACGCGAGCTCGGGCCCGGCGTGGTGAAGAACCTGGCGGCGCTCGAGGACGCCGCGAATGCGTCGGTCGCCGCCGGAGCAGATCGCGACCGCGCTCGCGCGACGCGAGCGCCTCCTCGACGCGGTCGTCGGAACGATGGACGCCGCCGGCGTCGAGGCGCTCGTCTTCCCGACCATGCTCTGTCCCGCTACGCCGCTGCCCGGGGTGATCGACCCGGACTTCGTCTGCGCCGGGGCGCCCCCGATGCCGTTCTCGTTCGGCGGCGACTCGATCCTGATCGCCTCGCTCGCGGGCCTGCCGGAGGTCACCGTCCCCGCCGGCTACACGGCGGACGGCGCGCCGATCGCGGTCTCGTTCCTCGGCCGGCCGTTCAGCGAGGCGACGCTGATCCGGCTCGCGTACGCCTTCGAGCAGGCGACGCTGGCGCGGCGGCCGCCGGCCTTCGCCGGCGCGCAGTGATCCCGGCTCGCGCCCGCGGCACGAGGCCGTCCAGCACGCAGCTCATGATCGCGTCCATGGTGCGCGGCGTCGTGTCCTCGTGGCGGACGAGCTTGCGGTAGTAGTACGCGGCGCAGATGACGTCGATCAGGACGTCGCGGTCCACGTCGTCGCGCAGCGCGCCCGCGTCGACCGCGCGGTCCACCACGCGGCGCAGGTTCTCACGGCTCGGCCGCAGGTAGCGCTCGTGGAAGCTCTGCGCGAGACGCGGGTCGGCGTGGGTCGCCGCGATCAGCCCGGCGAGGACGTCGCCGAGAGGTCCGCCGAGGAGGCGCGACACGTGGCGCGCGCGCGAGCGCAGGTCGTCGAGCGGTGCGTCGGTCGCGGATGACGGCACGCGCGAGGAGACCTCCTCGAAGAACGCGTCCATCGCGGTCGCGGCGGCGCACGGCCACCAGCGGTAGAGCGTCGCCTTGCTGACGCGCGCGCGCTCCGCCACCGCCTCCGCGGTCACGCCCGCGACCCCGTGCTTCTTCAGCAGCGCGAGCGCCGCACGCAGGATCGCGCGTCTCGCCGCTTCGCTCCGCGGACGGCCCGGACGACCGGTCTGCTCTCCCTCCATCCGACCCTCGCTTGACAAGGTGTTCAGTTTCCAGACAGTACGTATCGTATTTGAATGGTCTCGTCCATCGCCTGCCGTACGATCCCACCGCTCCTCGCCTCCGTCCTCCTCGCCGCCTGCACGGTGGGACCGGACTACGTGCGTCCCGAGCCGCCGCTGCCGCCAGCCTGGCACACGGGCGTGCAGGACGTCGCGCTCGAGCCCGGAGCGCCGGTCGGGCGCTGGTGGGACGAGTTCGGCGACCCCGAGCTGACGAGCCTCGTCGAGCGCGCCGCGCGCGCGAACCTCGACCTCGTCGAGGCCGCCGGGCGGGTCGCCGAGGCGCAGGCGCTCTACGGCGCGACGGCGTCGGCGCAGTTCCCCGCGCTCGACGCGGAGGCCGACGTGCTGCGCCAGCGCTCGAGCGTCAACGCGCTCTTCCCCGGCGGCGACGAGGACACGCTCTACCAGATCGGCGTGTCGGCGAGCTGGGAGGTCGACCTCTTCGGGCGGGTGCGCCGCGCGGTCGAGTCGGCCGGTGCGAGCGTAGAGGCGAGCGACGAGGACCGGCGCGCGGTGCTGGTCGCGGTCATGGCCGAGGTCGCGCGCTCGTACCTCGACGCGCGCACGCTGCAGCGCCGCCTCGCGGTGGCACGCAGCAACCTCGACTCGCAGGGGCAGATCGTCGAGCTGACGCGCATCCGCTTCGAGGGCGGCATCGCGTCGTCGCTCGACGTCGCGCAGGCGGAGAGCGTCCACGCGAGCACACGCACCATCATCCCGCCGTTCGAGGCGGCGCTCGCCCAGCAGCTCAACCGCCTCAGCGTGCTGCTCGGCGAGAACCCGGGCGGCATCGCGGCCGAGCTCGCGCAGCCGGCGCCGATCCCGGCGCCACCCGCGACGCTGACGGTCGCGCTGCCGGCCGACGTCGTGCGCCAGCGCCCCGACGTGCGCCGCGCCGAGCGCGACCTCGCGGCGCAGACGGCGCGGATCGGCGTCGCGACCGGCGACCTCTACCCGCGCCTCACGCTGCTCGGCACGTTCGGCTTCGACGCGACCAAGGCCGCGGACCTGTTCCAGGGCCCGAGCCGCGCCTACTCGGTCGGGCCCGCGGTGACCTGGAACGTGTTCGACGCGGGGCGGATCCGCTCGCTGATCGGCGCCGAGGAGGCGCGCACCGCGCAGGCGCTCGCCCGCTACGAGCAGACCATCCTGCTCGCGCTCGAGGAGGTCGAGAACGCGCTGGTCGCCTTCGGGCGCCTGCGCGAGGAGCGCGAGGCGACGCTCGACGCGATCGACGCGGCGAGCCTGTCGCTCGAGCTGTCGACCGCGCTCTACAAGGACGGCGTCGCGGACTTCCAGAACGTCCTCGATGCGCAGCGCACCGTGCTGCAGTTCGAGGACCAGCTGGCGCGCGTCGACGGCGCGCTGGTGCAGAGCCTGGTGCAGCTCTACCGCGCGCTCGGCGGCGGCTGGGCCGCGATGGAGCCGGCGGCCGACGAGCCCCCGCAGGAAGCGCACCGCAAGCAGGAAGCAGGACGAGGATGAAGACGTCACCCGATCGGTACACGCGCAGGATCACGGCGCTGCTCGGCGCGCTCACGCTGCTCGCCGCCGCCTGCGCCCCGCCCGCGCCGGCGCCGCCGCCGCCGCCCAAGGTGGTGGTCGCGCACCCGCTCGACCGCGAGGTCGCCGAGTGGGACGAGTACACGGCGCGCTTCGAGGCGACCGACTACGTCGAGGTGCGCGCACGCGTCAGCGGCTACCTCGAGAAGGTGCACTTCACCGACGGCGCGACCGTCGAGGCCGGCACGCTGCTGTTCACCATCGACCCGCGGCCCTACGAGGCCGTGCGGCGCCGCGCCGAGGGCGACCTCGCGGTGGCGAAGGCGCGGCTCGATCTGGCGCGCAAGCGGCTCGAGCGCGCCGACAGCCTGGTCTCGCGCAACGCGATCTCGCGCGAGGAGGCCGACACGCGGGCCGCCGAGGCGCGTCAAGCAGAAGCGGCGGTGCTCGCCTCGCAGGCGGCCCTCGACGCCGCCAAGCTCGACGTCGAGTTCACGCAGGTCCGCGCGCCGATCGCGGGCCGGGTCGGGCGCAAGCTCGTCACCGAGGGCAACCTGGTGAACGGCGGCTCGGGCACCCAGGGCACGCTGCTCACCACGGTCGTGTCGCTCGACCCGATGTACGTCTACTTCGACGCCGACGAGCGCGCGTTCCTCAAGTACCAGCGGCTCGCGCAGCTCGGCGAGCGGCCGGGCTGGCGCGACACGCGCATCCCGGTCGAGATCGCGCTCGCCGACGAGGAGTCGTTCCCGCACCAGGGCTACGTCGACTTCGTCGACAACCAGCTCGACGCCGGGACCGGCACGATGATCTTCCGCGCCGTCGTCGCGAACCCCTACCGGCAGTTCACGCCCGGGCTGTTCGCGCGCCTGCGCCTGCCGGGGCGCGGCCGCTACCGCGCGCTGCTGATCCCCGACGAGGCGGTGGTGACCGACCAGGCGCGCAAGCTGGTCTACGTCGTCGACGACCAGGGCGTGGCGCAGGGCCGCCCGGTCGCGCTCGGCTCGGTCTTCGAGGGCATGCGCATCGTGCGCGAGGGGCTGCGGCCCTCGGACCGCGTCGTCGTGAGCGGCGTGCAGCGCGTCAAGCCCGGCGAGCGGGTGCAGCTCGAGGAGAAGATCCTGACGGTGGCGAAGGGCGCGCCCGCGGCGGCGGCGTCTCCGGCGGCCTTCGTCGAGGACGCGCAGCCGTGAGGATCTCGCACTTCTTCATCGACCGGCCGATCTTCGCCGCGGTCCTGTCGATCGTCACGATCATCCTGGGCGCGATCTCGTACACCTCGCTGCCGGTCGCGCAGTACCCCGAGGTCGTGCCGCCGACGATCGTCGTGCGCGCGTCGTATCCCGGCGCCCCGCCCGAGGTCATCGCGCAGACGGTCGCGACGCCGATCGAGCAGGAGGTGAATGGCGTCGAAGACATGCTCTACATGTCCTCGCAGGCGACGACCGACGGTCAGATGACGCTGACCATCACCTTCAAGCTCGGCACCGATCTCGACAAGGCGCAGGTGCTGGTGCAGAACCGCGTCGCGACCGCCGAGCCGCGCCTCCCAGAGGAGGTCCGCCGCATCGGCGTGACGACGCTCAAAAGCTCGCCGGACCTGATGATGGTCGTCCACCTGCTGTCGCCGGACGAGCGCTACGACCAGCTCTACATCGGCAACTACGCGCTGATCCAGCTCCGCGACCAGCTCGCGCGCATCGACGGCGTCGGCGAGGTCAGCCTGTTCGGCCTGCGCGAGTACAGCATGCGCGTCTGGCTCGACCCGGATCTGCTCGCGGCACGCAACCTGACGACGAGCGACGTCGTGCAGGCGCTGCGCGAGCAGAACATCCAGGTGGCGTCCGGGATCATCGGCCAGCCGCCGGTGCCGAACGGCGTCGCCTTCCAGCTCCCGGTAACGACCCTCGGACGGCTGCTCGAGCCCGAGCAGTTCGAGAACGTCGTGATCAAGCGCGGCGCGGACGACCGCGGTCGCATCACGCGGCTGCGCGACGTCGCGCGCATCGAGCTCGGCGCGCGCGACTACGGCGTCAACAGCTACCTCGACAACCAGCCCGCGGTGGCGATGGCGATCCTGCAGCGCCCGGGCTCGAACGCGCTCGCGACCGCCGACGCGGTCAGGGCGACGATGGACGAGCTCGCGAGGAGCTTTCCGCCCGGGCTCGAGTACCAGATCGTCTACAACCCGACCGTCTTCGTGCGCGAGTCGGTCAACGCCGTGATCGACACGCTCTACGAGGCGGTCGGCCTGGTCGTGCTCGTGGTGCTGGTCTTCCTGCAGTCGTGGCGCGCGAGCGTGATCCCGCTGCTCGCGATCCCGGTGTCGCTGGTCGGGACGTTCGCCGTGATGGCGCTGCTCGGCTTCTCGCTGAACATGCTGTCGCTCTTCGGCCTGGTGCTCGCGATCGGCATCGTCGTCGACGACGCGATCGTCGTCGTCGAGAACGTCGAGCGGCACATCGCGGCCGGGCTCGCGCCGCGCGAGGCGGCGCGCAAGGCGATGGACGAGGTGACGGGCGCGGTGATCGCGATCGCCTTCGGGCTCTCCGCGGTGTTCGTGCCGACCGCCTTCATCGGCGGCATCTCGGGACAGTTCTACCGCCAGTTCGCGCTGACCATCGCGGTGTCGACGATGCTGTCGGCGTTCAACTCGCTGACGCTGAGCCCCGCGCTCTGCGCGCTGCTGCTCGAGCCGCACGGCGCGGAGCGGCGCGACTGGTTCTCGCGTCTCTGGGACCGCGTGCTCGGCCGCTTCTTCGCCGCCTTCAACCGCGGCTTCGAGCGCATGAGCGACGGCTACGCGCGCGCCGTCGGCTGGCTCGTGCGCCGCGCCTGGATCGGCTTCGCGCTCTACGCGGCGCTGCTCGTCGCGACCGCGTTCGGCTTCGCGCGCGTCCCGACGGGCTTCATCCCGCCGCAGGACGCGGGCTATCTCATCGTCGCGATCCAGCTTCCCGACGGCGCGTCGCTCGCGCGCACGGACGCCGTCGTGCGCCGGGCGAGCGAGGTCATCCTCGGGACAATGGGCGTCGAGCACGCGATCGCGTTCGCGGGCTTCTCGGGCGCGACGCGCGCGAACAGCTCGAACGCGGCCGCGATCTTCGTCGGCCAGAAGCCGTTCGAGGAGCGCGTCGCGCACGGCCCGACCGCGGGCGAGATCCGCACGTCGCTCCAGGAGCGGCTCGGCGAGATCACCGACGCCGACATCTTCGTCATCGCGCCGCCGCCCGTGCGCGGCCTCGGCACCTCGGGCGGCTTCAAGCTCTACGTGCAGGACCGCGGCGGGCGGGGCCCCGGCGCGCTGCAGGAGGCGACCGACGCGTACGTCGACGCCGCGCGCCGGGAGCCCACGCTCGCCGGCGTGTTCACGCCGTTCCGCTCGGCGACGCCGCAGCTCTACGCCGACGTCGACCGCGTCAAGGCGAACAAGCTCGACGTCCCGCTCGGCAACGTGTTCGACACGCTGCAGGTCTACCTGGGCTCGGTCTACGTCAACGACTTCAACCGCTTCGGGCGCACCTTCCAGGTCCGCACGCAGGCGGAGGGCGACTACCGCGACCTGCCCGAGGACATCATGCAGCTCCGGACGCGCAACACGGCGGGCGACATGGTGCCGCTCGGCTCCGTGCTGAACGTCGAGTCGCGCAGCGGCCCCGACCGCATCGTGCGCTACAACATGTTCCCCGCGGCCGAGGTCAACGGCGACGCCGCGCCGGGCGAGAGCCAGGGCACGGCGATCTCGGTGATGGAGCGCCTCGCGGAGCAGGTCCTGCCCGCCGGCCTGGCGATCGCGTGGACGGACATCGCCTACCAGGCGAAGCTCGCCGGCAACACGGCGCTGCTCATCTTCCCGCTCTGCGTGCTGTTCGTCTTCCTGGTGCACGCGGCGGAGTACGAGAGCTGGCTCCTGCCGCTCGCGATCATCATGATCGCGCCGATGTGCCTGCCGTTCGCGCTCGCCGGCACGGTGCTCGCGGGCATGGACAACAACCTGATCACGCAGATCGGCTTCGTCGTCCTGATCGGGCTCGCGGCGAAGAACGCGGTGCTGATCGTCGAGTTCGCGAAGCAGCAGGAGGAGCAAGGCAAGGACCGCTTCACGGCCGCGGTCGAGGCGTGCCGGCTCCGCCTGCGGCCGATCCTGATGACCTCGTTCGCCTTCATCCTGGGCGTCGTGCCGCTCGCGCGCGCGCTCGGCCCGGGCGCCGAGATGCGCCGCGCCCTCGGCACCGCGGTGTTCAGCGGCATGCTCGGCGTGACGATCCTCGGGCTGTTCCTGACGCCGGTGTTCTACGTCGCGCTGCGGCGCTTCGGGCGGCAGTGAGGCGCGGCCGTCAGCGCGCGAAGAACCGCCACGGCTTCATGAGCGTCACCACGGCGAGAATCGAGACTACCGCCCCGGCGAGCCGAAGCCGGCTCGCCCGACGCCACGACGCGGCGCTCGTGACGGCGGGGCCGGCGTAGACCGCGAAGAACGGCAGGAACGGGACGACGAAGCGCGGCTGCGCGTACGAGACGACGTAGATCGCCCAATGCGTCAGGAGCAACCAGACGACGAGCACGCGCGCTCGTCCGCCGTCGGCCACGCACAGCCCCGCGAGGCCGACGGCGAGCGTGACCAGCGAGAACCAGCGCTCGGCGAAGGACTGCAGAGCCACCGCGTACCCGGCACCGCGCTCGAGCCACTCCTGCTTCTCGAAGCGCTCGAGCTGCGTGTGCGGCGCGACCAGACGTCGCGTGTTCCTGACCGTCTTGCGGACGATCCACCACGGCTGCTCGGCGCGGATCCAGCGCAGCGCGAGGTCGCGGGCAAACCGCTCGCTCGCGAGCGGATCCTCGGCTTCGCGGTATCCTCGACGGATCGCGCGGCGGAGCTCGCCGCGCTCCTTCGGCAGCACGTTGCCGAGCGCGATCGTGCGCCAGCGATTCGTCGAGACCAGGACGAGCTCGTCGAAGCGCGCGTAGTTGCGCAGCGTCCATGGCAGGATCACCAGCGCCGCCGCGCCGCAGAGCAGGAGCGCGCTTCGCGAGCGCTCCGTCCGGCCACCGGGCAGCCAAAGCAGCCACGCGGCAGCGACGGCGCCGAAGTAGAGCGCGGTTTCCCGTGTCAGCGCCGCAAAGCCCAGCGCGATCCCGGCCGCACCCGCCCAGCCGAGAGCACGACAGCCCTCGAACCGGCTGAGGCACCACACAACGATCAGGAGCAGCGTCGAGTAGAGCGTCTCCGCCCAGAGGAAGTGGGTGTAGTGCACGAGCGTCGGATGACACGCGTAGAGCAGCCCGGACGCCACCGCCGCGCGGCGTCCAAAGGATCTCCGCGACAGGTCGAAGACCAGCACCAGCGAGACGAGCGCCAGGACGATCTGTATCACGCGAACCGCGAGCAGGCTGTCGCCCCAGACGAGGAACGTGAGCGCGATGAACGCCGAGTACGCGGGCGGTCGAAACGCGCCGGGATAGGTCCCCGCGTCGACGAGCGACCGCGCCTTCGCGACGTAGTAGCCCTCGTCGCCGTGCAGGTTGTCGATGTTCCCCACCGTGACGAGCGCGAGCAGGCGCAGCGCCGCCGCGACGACGAGCAGGAGCACGAGTGGTCGCCAGATCGGAGCTTCGGTGTGGGCCTGTCCTGGGCTCATGTGCAGGGTTGTAGGTCGCGAGCGACCAGCTCTACAGATAGCCGAGCGCCTTCAACGACTCGACGGTCTCTTCGTTGGGACGCGGCGCCGGGACCGTGCTCGGTGCGCTGAGCCGCGCGAGGATCTGCGCGAGGCGGTCGTCCGCCGCTCCGGGAAGGAGGTTCGTCCGCTCGCCCGGGTCGCGGGCGACGTCGTAGAGCTCGGCGCGGCCGCTCGCATCGTCCTGGATCAGCTTGTGGCCCGCCGAGCGCACGCCGCGCAGCGCCGCCCGACCGTCGTGCGAGCTCGTGTGCAGGGCCAGAACAACGTCGTCGTCGGGCACGGGCGAGCGCCGCAACGCGCCGACCAGCGACCGTCCGTCGAGACCCGCGGGCACCGGGCCGCCGAGCCAGTCGAGGAACGTCGGCACCACGTCGGCGAGCGAGGCGAACGTCTTCGCTCGCCCCGGCGCGATTCCGGGACCGGTCACGATCAACGGGACGCGCAGCACCTCGTCGTAGAGCGTTTCCGCGTGCCCGACCCCGCTGTGCTCGAGGAACTCCTCGCCGTGATCCGACGTCAACACGATCACTGTATCCGGCTCACGCTCCAGGGCCCGCACCAGCTCACCGATCTTCGCATCCACCGCCAGGATCTCGCCGTCGTAGAGATCCACCAGCCGGTCGCGGTCGGCGTTCGAGATCGCGACCTTGCCGTCGCGCACCGCGCGCTGCAGCTCGAGGAAGCCGCCCGCGCCGACGCCTTTCAGCACGGTTCCGCCGCGCCGATCCGCGGCGAAACGATTGAAGGCCTTCGGCGGACGATAGGGCGTGTGGACGTCCATGTAATGGACGAAGAGGAAGAACGGCGGCTCCAGCTCGGCGACCGCTTCCAGGATCGCGCGCTGGCGCGCCGCGACGTGCGCGCGCTTCTCGGTGAACCTCTGCTCGAAGCGCGCGAAGCCACGTGCGAACCCGTAGCCCTGGCTGACAAAGGGCGCGTTCACGAACGCTGCCGTGTGATAGCCGCGCGCCGCGAGCGTTTCGGCAAGCAGCGGCACGTCATCGCGGATACGCGTCGCGCTCGTCACCGCACCGTGCCGATACGGCGAGACGCCGCTCAGCAAGGTCGCGTGCGCGGGCAATGTCCACGAGGACGGCGAGAACGCGTTCTCGAACACGACGCCGCGCGCCGCGAGCGCGTCGATGTTCGGCGACGTCGGTCGCGCATAGCCGTACGCGCCGAGGTGGTCGGGGCGCAGCGTGTCGATCGAGATCAGGACGACGTTGGGCGGCGAGGCGGGCTCGCACTGCCGCCAGCCGCCGAGGAACGCGACCACGACCGCGAGCGCCGCGCACAAGCCGAGCCGCCGCCGCTGCGCCGAGTCGGGGGTCACGCGACGACCGAAGCGCGTGATGGTCATTCGCGCAGTGATAGCAGAATCGGCTCCGGCATCCCGCCGGCGACCGCGCCGATCAATCGACGTACCCGAGCGCGCGCAGCTTCTGCCGCGCGTCGTCGGAGAGCGTCTCGTGTGGGGGCGCGGGCGCCCTCGCCGCCTCGACCGTACGCCACGCGGCAATCTCCGCGGCAAGATGTGCGGTGCGCTCGCGCTCGACGCCAGCGAGGTCGCGCGTTTCGCCGGGGTCCGCCTGTAAATCGAAGAGCGCGCCCCGTCTTCCGCCGCGGCTCTCGACGAGCTTCCACTTCCCCCGTCGCACGCCGCACAACGGCGGCCGCTTGTGCGAGCGATACAGCGACCTTCGCTTCAACTGCGGGCGTTGGAGGAGGAGCGGACGCTCGGGATCGAGCCCGCTACCGGCGATGACGGCCGGCAAAAGATCGACGCCGGCGAGACCCGCAGCCCCGTGTTCGGTACCCGCGGCGGCGAGGATTGTCGGAAGCACGTCCACCAGGTGCACCGGCTCGCGGATCCTCTGCCCCGGCACGATGCGGTCCGGCCAGCGGAGGATCAGCGGGACGCGAACCTCCTCGTCGAACACGGTACGGTTGTGGCCCGTCCGGCCGTGCTCCCCGAACGCCTCGCCGTGGTCGCTCGTGACGATCGTCAGCAGCCCGCGACCCGTAGATCGTTTCCCGCAAGCCGCGTGCAGGCGACCGACGCTCGCGTCGGCGTACAAGACCTCGCCATCGTAGGCATCGATCAGCGATTGACGTTGCTATTTGTCCGGCGCGGCAAAGGCCTTCCCGAACGGCGGCGGCGCGCCATACGGGGCGTGCGGATCGAACAGGTGCACCCACACGAACCACGGCGCGGCATCACCCTGGATCGCGAGCCATGCGATGGCACGATCGACGGTGTCGGTCCCCAAGCGGTCGAACTCGCCTTCCACCTCCTGCTGGTTCCAGCGCCGCGCCTTCAGGGAAGATTCGCCGCCGAAGTCGTCGTCGAAGTGCCCGAATCCGCGCGCGAAGCCGAAGCCATGCGACACTGGGTACGAGCTCACGAACCCTGCCGTTCGGTAACCGTGCTCGGCCAGCAGCGCGGGTAGCGTAGAGATGTCGTCGGTGAGCCGGATTCCGTTCCGGACCACACCGTGACCCAGCGGATAGCGTGAGGTGAAGATGGTGGCGTGCGACGGCCCGGTGGTGCTCATGGGGGCGTACGCCGTCTCGAAGAGCGCGCCCTCCGCCGCGATGCGGTCGATGTTTGGAGAGGTCGCTCGCGCGTAGCCGTAGCTCGACAAATGATCGGCGCGAAGCGTGTCGATGGTGACCAGGAGAACGTTGGGCGGCTCGCGTCCTTCTGCGCCCGACGTCGCCCGCTCGCACCCGACTGTCCCCGTGACGCAAGTCAATGCGAGCAGCACGACGAGTAGCCGGCGCATCCACGGCGTCGCGACGATCGCCGCAAACGCAGCGAGGCACGCGCCCGCTCCGAGCGCGCGCCATCGCGCAACGTGGCCGCGCCTCCGGTACGTCGCCAGCAGCGGTCCGACGTAGAGCAGAAAGAACGGCAGCAGCGGGAGGCGGAACCGATGCGTTGCGTTGGCGATCACGTAAACCGCCCAGTGGAACAGGATCAATGCGACGACCAGCAGCTTGATCCGTCCACCCGGCACGATCCACAGCGCCACGACCCCCGCGGCCAGCGTCACGACGTAGAAGACGGCTTCCACCGCCACGACGCCGCGTGCCAGACGGTCATGACCCGGTGCGATCCATCTTTCCTTCACGAAGCGCTTCAGCTGGCTCGCCGTCGAGAAGAGATAGTACGTGTTGCGCACGAGCTTGCGGACGATCCACCACGGCTGGCGGTCAGCGATCGCACGCAGCGCCGTCTCGCGGGCGAAGGCGTCTCGCTCGAGCTCTCCACCGCGCGTCGCCGAGTACGCCCGATTGAACGCACGGCTCTCGTGGTCCATGCCGAGAATGCGATCGCGCGGGATCAGGTTGCCGACCGCGATCGGAAACCAGCTGTTCGTCGACAGCAACGGACGCCCGAGCACGAGGTAGTTGCGCGCGGCCCACGGGCCGAGCAGCAGCACGACCGGGGTCGCGACGAGGAGCGCACGGCGCAGGCGCGAACCGCGCCGCCCCGCGGGATCCGTCCACAGCCAGACCACCACGACCGCGACGAACGGCAGCAGCATGTCGCGCGTCAGCGCCGCGCCACCGAGCGCCGTACCCGCGCCGACGAGCCAGCCGCCGCGGTGCGTGAAGTCGAAGCGGTCGAGGCACCAGAACGCGACCAGCAGCAGCGTCGCGACCAATGTCTCGGACCAGAGGAAGTGCGCGTAGGAAACGAGCGTCGGATGGAGCGCGCAGAGCGAGGCGGAGATCGTCGCCGCGGCGGCTCCGAAGCGTCCGCGCACCAGCTCGAACAGCGCCGCGATCCCGACCAGCGCCACCAGTGTCTGGACGATCCGTACCCCGCGCAGCGTACCACCACCGGCCGCCAGCGCGACGGCGAGGAACGCCGAGTATCCCGGCGGACGCAGCGACCCGGGATAGCCTTCCCCCGCGAGCAACGAGGTTGCCCCACGAATGTAGTAACCCTCATCGCCGCGCAGCTCGGTGACGTCGCCGACCGTTAGCGCGGCCACGAGCCGGAGCGCGACGGCGACGGTCAGGACGTAGAGAAGCGCCAAGGGCGCAGCGATGCGGCTCACGCGACGGCCGGCGCCTTCCGTTCGGATCCGAGGATGCTCATCGGCCAGAGCGATAGCAGAATCAGCGCGGCACGCCGCGCGGCGGGCTTTCGGCGAGGTTGGTCTATTCCGTTCGCGCCGCCTCGGCATGTGGCAATCCTAGCTTTCAGTCGGCGGAACCAGCCCATCGAGGCGTCGAGCGGCGTTCACGTACGCGCAACCCGAGTTCGCGACTGCATCCCATTCGAGCCACCATGCGGCCGCACCAGGCGGCAGGCACAGCGGGCGCCGCGATCGTCGGAGATGGCCCCATAAGCGCGCATAGGACACTGCGCATGCGCACGCATGTGGAAAATATTTTGTGTTCGATGACAAACGTCTTGACTCGCGAACCTAAGCTCGGATAGTGGCGCTCCGCCATTCGACGAGCATCCCGAAGCTCCTATCACCGAAAGGAGATGAAACGTGATGCGGACGATTTCAGCCAGCGCATTGGCCACGGCACTCATCGTCGCGGCGACCCTGTCAGCGGAATCTAGCTTGGCAGTCGTTACCTGCGGCCAGGTCGTGTCGACCTCCGGCACCTTCGACGTGATCAACAGCCTAGACGACTGTACGGGTCACGGGCTTCGTGTCACGGCGAGTAACGTCACGATTGACTGCGCGCCCGGTGTACACATCGACGGCGTCGGCAACCCGGGTCAGTACGGCATCCTGGTCGACGGACCGGTCTCGTCCGTTACCGTGCGGGACTGCCTCATCACCGAATTCAACCGGGGCATTCGGTTCAAGAACGTGACCGGCGGGTCGATCGTCGACAACGCCATCTACGATAGCCTGTGTACCGTCAGTTGCGGCAGCGGAAACGAGCCGTACGGCATCGACATCACGGACGGATCATCAGGAATTACGGTCGACGCTAATGAAGTGTTCGATGCCTACGACGAGGGAATCCATATCTCCGGACGAACCGGCACCCCACTGCAGTGCCAGTCGACGCGCCCGGGAGGGCATATCATTAGCAACAATACGGTGATCGGCACGGCGCAGCTGGCGGGGATGCCCGACGACGGCGAAGCGCTCTACATCCTTTGCTCCGACGACAACTTGGTCGAGCACAACCTCATGATCCAGGACAACGACGGACCGGGCATTTTTCTCGAGGACTCGCGGCACAACATCGTACGGCACAACGAGTTCGTCAATGATCCGATTTTCATAAAGACGTCCGAAAGAAACGCGTTCTTCGGGAACGTCGTCATTGCCGAACAAGGTCAAGGAGCGGTCGGCCGCGTCGTCCTCCAAGGCGCGACGAGCAACTTCCTCGGCGACATGATCGTCGAGGGAGACGGCGATGCCCCTGACGAGGCTTTCCTCTTGCGTGACGGATCGATGTGCAACCAGGTCTACAACGCGACCGCCTTCGGGATCGATCTTTACGACATTCGGGTGACCACCCAAAGCCCGGATCCGTCGAATACAAACAACCGCTTCCTAGAGTACGATGCATCCTTCTCGCCGCTGTCGTGCTCGCAGACCGGAGATACAAGCTCCACGGTCGACGTGTACGACCAACGCGACGTGCTGCTGGGCTGCAATTCCACATCGACGCCGTCGGTCGATCCGGACGCCTGCACGACGTGGTGGTTTTACTCCGGTCTTTGCGGCGTCGCGCAGGCGCAGGAGAACGACGATAGCTTCGTGTTGGAGGGCGAGGACATCACCACCGTCCGATATCTCCGCGCAAACGACGGCGGGATCGACACCGGAGCGGACGCGCTCGGTGCACCATTGCGGGTTACGTCCACTGGCTGTGTGAACCTTTCCGCCCACACGCAGGTGACGCTAGGCCCGGGTACGGTCATCGAAGGCAAACTCGAGATTCATTGACAAGACGGGCTTTCGCGAGAATCGGTTTTGCGCAGTGAACTGGCCAGCATCTTGACGGTACGAGACGCGAACAGTTGGAGGATATGCGGATGACTACTTCTAAGTTCGTATGTTCGGTGGGTCTGATTCTAGTCACGCTTAGCACTGCAGCAGACGCTCGCGCACAAGACGGGTTGATTGTCGACGGATCTGGGAATGTGGGAATCAATACGACGACACCTGGATACCCCTTGACCATCAATAGCAACTCGAGTGACGACACATTTCTATTGCTCGACGGTTCATCGAAAAATGCAGCACAAATGCGAATCATTAACAGCGGGAACAGCTGGATCGTTCGAGCTCATGGCAGCGCTACCAAGTTCCGAATCGATGAGGTCAATACTACTGGAGTCTCGATGGATGTGACTGCTGCAGGTCAGATGACCCTCGGTAGCGGCATCACAGCCAATGGAAACAGCACAATAAACGGAAACCTCACGGTTACTGGCTTGTTTAATGGATCATCTCGCACACTTAAGACGGACATCGTTCCAGTTGACTCGCGCGAGATACTCAAGAAGGTAGCGCAGCTACCGATCTATTCGTGGCGGTACACGGCTGACGAGACGAAAACGACGCAGTTTGGTCCTATGGCTGAGGACTTTCAACAGACGTTCGGCGTAGGAGATGGTTACTACCTGGCGGGGAACACTACGGCCGGGGCATCGCTTGCCGCAATCCGCGGTCTAAACGAAATCGTGCAGGAGGAGGAAAAGGAAATCGAAAGGCTCCGCGCCAGCAATGAGGAGCTCGCACAACGCCTTACTGCGCTGGAGAAGCAGCTCGAGCGAATGCGCTAGCTGACGGTCGATGCACCGCGAGGCAGGTGGAGCGCTGTGCTTCACCTGCCTCGCTTCGTGCCTCCCGAGAGATCGCAGTGCAGCTCGCCGATCACCGGCTGGTCGCGCCGCTCTGAAACTGACCCAGTCGCGGGTCTGAAACTGACCCACCCCAGGTTAGTGATCAGCCCTCTGCCATCTCGGCATGAGCAGGTCCAGCCGGTGATGCGTGCGCGCTCGGCTCGCGGCCGCGACGTCGCTGCAGCCGGAAGCTTTTGCCCTTGGTCGTGATGATCGTGCCCCGGTCTGCGAGCCGGTCGATCAGCGCCGTTGCGAGCTTCTCGTCGCCAGCGAAAACCTGCGGCCACTCGCTGAAGGCGAGATTCGTCGTGACGATGACCGAGCCCTTCTCGTAGCGCGCGGCGAGGAGATTGAAGAGCAGCTCGCCGCCGGCGCGGTCGAAGGGCACGAAGCCGAGCTCGTCGACGATGAGCACATGAAGCCTCGTCAGCCGACGCTGCAGACGCGACAGCTCGCGGGCGTCGCGCGCTTCGAGCGTAACTGATCGCGGCGCCCCGCCTGGTGCGTCGCGCACCGTCGTGCGACGCGTGTGCGTTTCGGGAGGAACGCACGGATGGAGCGAAGCGCACGACTTCGACGACGTGTAGCGGCCCTTGGGCCGCGCGGGCGCGGCTCGCGGATCCCGGAC